>NZ_JACJSW010000173.1:0-9659 GCF_014698375.1 Microcystis flos-aquae FACHB-1344
ATAAAGGGCTTTCAGACTATCGGTTAGTTGAATCAGGGATGCTGGTTTCATGCGAGTTCCTCACTCTGAGGATTTTCCCATTATTATAGGATCAATCATTCTCTGTAATTCTCTTAAATGCTCTAAGTAGGAAGGCACAATTATTTGTAGGATGGGTTAGCGGTAGCGTAACATAATCGGGCGTTGGGTTTCATGCTTCAACCCAACCTACGTTCATCCGATAACTGATAACTGATAACTGATAAATGAATGTTGTGGTGACGGGAATTGGGTTGATCAGTTCTCTGGGAAATTTAAGTCAGAGTTGGCAAAGATTACTAGAGGGCAAAACTGGTATAACTAGACAACAACCCTTTTCTGATTTACCCGCTTTACCCTTGGGTTTAATCGGTCACAAACCGGCATTTTTAGAGGATTTAACCAAAATTGCCCTGATTGCTGCCCTTGAAGATGCGAAGTTAACCCCTCCCTTAAAGGATTGTGGTGTCACTATCGGTTCTAGTCGTGGTTGTCAGGGTTTATGGGAACAGATGGCAGCGACGGGAATAGTAGAAAACTGGTTAGATAGTTTACCCGATCGCGCCTCGGTATTGACCGCTAGATTGATAGAAACCGGCGCCCCAGTGTTAGCACCCATGGCGGCCTGTGCCACGGGCATCTGGTCGCTCGCCCAGGCTGTAGAATTAATTACTATGGGAGAATGCGATCGAGTTTTAGCCGGGGCGCTCGAAACCCCGATCACTCCCTTAACTTTGGTGGGATTTGAACAGATGGGAGCTTTGGCGAAAACGGGCTGTTATCCTTTTGATAGAGCTAGGGAGGGCTTGGTTTTGGGCGAAGCTGGGGCGATTTTAGTCCTTGAATCCGAAAAACTGGCTTTAAGCAGAAATGCCCCCATCTACGGGCAAATTTTGGGCTATGGTTTTACCTGCGATGCCGATCATGTCAGCGCCCCGGCGGTGAATAATCGTAGTGCTACCAAAGCCATAGAACTATGTTTGCACAGAAGTCAATTAAGAAAAGATGAAATTAATTACATTCACGCCCACGGCACTAGCACGCGTTTAAACGATGAACGGGAGGCAAACCTGATCGCCAGCATTTTTGGCTCGCAAGTGGCTGTAAGCTCGACAAAAGGGGCAACAGGACACACTTTAGGGGCTTCGGGGGCATTAGGTGTGGCTTTTTGTTTAATGGCTCTGAAAAATCAGCTAATTCCCCCCTGTGTCGGTGTGCGCGAGTCGCCTTTTCAATTAAATTTAATTAGAGCGGCTGTTAATTTTTCCCTGCACAATTGTCTCTGTCTTAGTTTCGGTTTCGGAGGACAAAATGCCGCCATCGCAGTGCGGAAGTTTTTCAGTGATCAGTAATCAGTTCTTTCCCTGCCGGTCTCTGCATTTTTAACAAAACTTAACAATTATGGGGAAAATTTTGCTTGTTTTTGTCGGGAGATTTTGAGATAATATTTTTAAAAGATTTTATTCACAATGGGAATATTTGAACTTCTGGAAATTGGCACGGATTCCCATTATGATAAAAGCATAGCACAAGCCGCCGCCAAAGTCAAGTCCTTTCTTATTACTTATGGGTGCGAATTTCCAGGAGTCAAAAAGGGCCTTAGTGGGGGTGGTAGGTGTTGGGGAGATTTTTCAGTGATCAGCTTTAATACTGCTCACTTAATATATACTGCTCACTTAAAACTCACATCTGACTCCTGACTGCTGATAACTGATTATGGATACACCGCGACTACATCCGGACACGATCGAAGAAGTTAAACAAAGAATTGATATTGTGGATTTAATTTCCGAGAGAGTCGTCCTCAAAAAAAGGGGACGGGAATACGTCGGTTTATGTCCTTTTCACGAGGAAAAATCCCCCAGTTTTACGGTTAGTCCTGCCAAACAAATGTATTACTGTTTTGGCTGTGGTGCGGGGGGAAACGGGATTAAATTTCTTATGGAAGTGGGAAAACAATCTTTTAGTGAAGTGGTTTTCGATCTTGCTAGAAGGTATCAAATCCCGATTAAAACTCTGGCAGTAGAACAGCGTCAGGAATTAGAACAGAAATTATCCCTCAAGGAACAATTATACGAAATAATGGCCGTGGCGGTGAGTTTTTATCAACACGCCCTTAGTCAACCTCAAGGGGAAAAAGCGTTAGATTATCTTAAGGTACAACGACAACTAACCGCGGAAACTATCGCAGCTTTTCAACTGGGATATTCTCCGGAAGGTTGGGAAACTCTCTATCGTTATTTAGTGGAACAAAAGCGCTATCCTGTGGCTTTAGTGGAACAAGCGGGATTAATTAAAGCGCGTCAAAATGGTAGTGGTTATTACGATCAATTTCGAGATCGTTTAATGATTCCTATTTTTGATAGTCAAGGACGAGCGATCGCTTTTGGTAGTCGCACTTTAGGTAATGAGCAGCCAAAGTATCTAAATTCTCCCGATACTCCTCTATTTGAAAAGGGAAAAACTCTCTTTGCTCTCGATCGAGCTAAACAGACAATTATTCAGCAAGATTTAGCGATAGTTGTCGAGGGTTATTTTGATGCGATCGCTCTTCATGCTACTGGTATTAGTAATGTGGTTGCCTGTTTAGGAACAGCTTTAAGTCAAGAGCAAATTAAATTACTTTTGCGCTACAGTGAAAGTAAACAAATAATCTTTAATTTTGATGCTGATCAAGCGGGAATTAAAGCGACACAAAGGGCGATCGAGGAAATTAACTCCCTAGTTTATTCGGGACAAGTTAACCTAAAAATCCTCAATCTTCCCGATGGTAAAGATGCCGATGAATTTCTTAAATCTCGTGCTGACGGGGTGAATAGTTATCGAGAACTAATCGAAAAATCTCCTTTTTGGATTGATTGGCAAATCTCGCAAATGTTGGTTAATAAAGATTTAAAACAGGGACTACATTTTCAACAAGTAGCCAATAGTATGGTGAGTTTACTGCAAAAGTTAATCGATAGCAATCAACGCACTTTTTATCTAGATTATTGTGCTGAAATTTTGGCTCAAAAAGATGCAACTCGTTTGCCTTATATTTTAAAAAATCTCTCAAAGCAGGTTAATAAACCTCAGGGAAAATCTCTGGCAATCAAGAGGAAAAATATTTTAGATAAATCTGAAAAAAATAGCTCGGAAAAAGCCGAATGGTTATTATTATTAATCTATCTCCATTATCCTGAATATCGGGAAAGAATTTTAGAATCTTTGGATGAAAAAGATTTAATTTTTAATCTCCCGGATTATCGTTGGTTATGGCAAGTAATTCTAGAGTTAGAAACCCAAATTACTAAACCAAGAGATTTGATGTCATCTTTACAGAATCATTTATTGATGATCACCACAGACAAAAACCGTGATTTTAATTCTTTATTGCACTTAAATGAACATACCAGTCAGGAAATTTTGCAGCCAGAAGAACAAATTAAAGATGCTATTATAGCTATGGAAAAAATTAGTTTAATGGAATATCGTCGCTACTGTCAAGAACAATTAATTAATTCTGGCGACAGCAATCAAAGGGAATTTTATCAGCAGGAATTTTATCAAACTGTTAATAAATTAATCGAAATTGATCCTCTCTACCAACAAGCTTAATTCTCTAATTGATTAGAAGCTAGACAATTGTTCGGCAATAATAGATACTAACTTATCCACTGCTCCTGCTTGCCCGCGCACTGCCCGCAATTTTTGCCGGATAGCCTCTAATTGTTGGGGATTTTCTAACCAAGATCTAGCCATATTTGCCACTTCTTCTGGTTGTAATTCCCCCAATAATTCCGGAACAATTTCGGCACCAGCCCAAATATTTGGCCAAGCATATAAACGCTTTTTCCGCAACATATAGAGATTAATTATCTTAGCAAATAAAGAGCCAACCCCCGGCAGTTGGGCTAATAAACCGGGTAAACCGTCCCAAGTTCTCATCGCGTCTAGTTGCTGAGTCGGTAGTAAAATAATCATCGGGATTGCCAGCGCCCCTAATTCGGCAGTATTAGCACCCACCGTCGTTAAAGCTAAATGACAGCGAGAAAGCTGGTTATGGGCGGGAAAATCGGTAATTAGGTCAACTTTTACCCCCTTATCTGTTTCTAGATAGGGTTTTTCACCGTTTTTTAATTTGGCAGCACTCCAACCGGTTTTAGTGATCATCGGATTAGAGCTAGGATCGGCAAATTTCGCCAAATAAGCTAAATTTAGGGTAGGAGCGACGGGAATTAAGAATTTAGTCCGGGGAGCCTGCGCGTGTATCTTTTCGGCAATGGCTAGGGTTAGGGGTACACCCTGAGCTAATTTCGAGGGTTTGGAACCCGGGAGGAGTGCAATTAAGGTAGCGTCATCAGGGGTGATAGCATTGGGCAAATCCACCATTAAATCGCCGATAACAGTAAATTTATGCTGATATTGTTGGGGAATATTATTTAATACACTTGTATTCATTACGGCAAAGCGATCGATCCCCCGATACCAACGCGCTTCCCATTCCGCATAGATAACGGTGCGATAACCCAAACGTTTACCGATGGTGAGGGCAAAAAATTGATCGCCCCCTAAAAATAAAACGATGCCCTTGGGGTGCCAATCCCAATTATCGGCGGTTTTTCCCCAGAAAAGAAAATTAAAGAAGTTTTCTGGCGACTGGACTCGATCGACCTCCGGATATTTCCTAACTACTGCCGTTTCCGCCCCCATAGAATGAGTACAAGGGGAAAGAATCACCGAAATCCGCAACAGCGATCGATCTTCTGTTAAGTTTTGTCGCAATCTCTTGACAACTGGACGCACCCATGTAGATATTTCTCCTGGGCCATTAGAGAGAATGAGAAGATCAACAGGAGAATCAAACATGATATGTGGTGAGGTAGGAAGTTTTCGTTTTGGGGAGACAGTATTCAGGAGTCAGGAGACAGTATTCAGGAGACTATTTTTATTTGTTTTCCCCTCTCCCTTCTCCCTCACAACGCGCGCGAAGTGGTTTCCCTGTTGGGGTGTTGCCTACTTGCCATTGAATAAAGAACGAATTGCCTGATGTTTAGGGTGATCAAATTCTGGGGGAACCTTGCGGGTATCGGTAATCAACCAATCCAAGGCTGCCGCTTCCACATCGATCGCCGCGCCGGTTTTATCAACACAGTAGCGCCCAAAGACCAACTTATCCACCAAACGCGCCCCTGAACCGAGGCGAGAATATTCAAAAATAACGCTATTGTCCACCGTCGCGCCGCCACAAATCCAACAATTCGGGCCAATCATACTCGGACCGACAATTTTCGCCCCGTCTTCAATGCGCGTCATTGCCCCGATATACACAGGTCCGGTGATATCGACTCGATCCCAGTTTACTCCCACATTTAAGCCCGTGTAGATGCCCGGTTTGACTTCGATGCCAGGGATAGCAACATTTTTAATTTTCCGGGATAACACCCCGCGAATTGCCTGCCAGTAGTCGGGGACTTTACCGATATCCACCCATTCAAAATCCATGTTTAAAGCGTAGAAAGGTGCAGCTTTAGCGACTAATTGGGGGAATAATTCGCCCCCGATGTCGTATTTACTATTAGGGGGAATAAAATCAATGATTTCTGGCTCAAAAATATAGATACCCGTGTTAATGCAGGTACTTAAAGCTTCATCGATGGCCGGTTTTTCTTGGAAACTGAGAATCCGTCCCTCCTCGTCGCTAACTACCACCCCATAACTGGATACTTCCTCTCTGGGGACGGTTTTGGTGACAATAGTAGCGATCGCTCCCTTTTCCTGATGCCATTTAACGGCTGCGGTTAAATCAAGATCGATCAGCGCATCACCACAGAGAACCACAAAAGTATCGTCAAAAAAGGGATTAAAATCTTGAATTCGTCGTAAACCGCCCGCCGATCCTAGTGCATCACCGATTAACTCGCCCTCTTCGATTCTACCCTCGAAAGAATAGCCGATATGCACCCCAAAACGCTGACCATCGCGGAAATAACTCTCAATTTCTTCGGCTAAATGACTAACATTGACCATGATCTGATCAAAGCCATGCTGTCGCAACAGTTCCAACAAAAACTCCATCACCGGCTTTTGTAAAATCGGGATCAGGGGTTTGGGAATCGTATGGGTAATCGGACGGACGCGAGTTCCTTTGCCAGCCGCCAAAATCATGGCTTTCATCGATATCTATTTCCTTTTGTGATCGAGGTTTGTAATTAAATCATGCCTAGTGTATCATTACTGGCTCGGAATCAGTGGTTATCGATCCTCTTGGGGGTACCTCGAAAAATAGATTTACCTTAAATGTCGGATGAATGCCCCCGCTAAATTTTTCCACAAGACATCAACCTTTGCGGGGGATGAAATCCGACCAGGATATTAACCGCGAAGCACGATTTTAATTCTACCATTTGTAAGTAAACTGTGTTATACTTAATTTATCCAGGGTCGAGGATTAATCAATCCTAGTCGTAGAAGCCAAGTTAAAAAACGGGACACCAGAACAATCTCAAAGACTAGATGAAGCAATTAGGACATCTCAGTTTGTGCTTAACTCTTGTGTTCGTTATTGTCTGGACAATCAAGGGACAACCCGTAATGATCTTCAAAAGCTTTGTGCTGTACTAGCAGACAACAAAGAAACACCTTGGGTTAATAAATTAAACTCTCAAGCTCGTGGGAGCATCTCACCTTTGCAATAAGTAGAAATGCTTAATGAGATCAATAAAAAAGTTAAAAAAGGCAACCATTTAGATAGGCACAGCGATGACGAAGGACTTGCGGTACATTACCAGATTCCCCACTTGCACCAGTAATTTTGAGACGATGAGCAATTTGTTTAATTTTTGATGACCCGGAGCCAGAGCCAATGGAAATGCCCTCTGCCTGCAAATAACCATAATTGACAATTCGATGTTTATGCTTGTTCAAATAAGTAATAAAATTCTCAACTTGCGGCTCTGACCATCCTTCGCGCACAAAAGATAGCCGCCGCCACTTCCCCCTTCCATAGAAAACATTTTACCTCCTCAATTCGCTGGAATGACCCGCCAACTTTATAGAGGTTTTCGATTAAATGATACCAATCCAATATTTCAATTCTTTCCTGTTTCTCTCCTATCTCACGAAATACATTCCAGATACCATCATGTCCATCTCCTAAACAAATTAAAGGTTTAGCCAAAACTTGAGAATTAACCAAATCTAATCAAGCCGAGTTATCTTGAAACCCACATTCCGCACCCTAAGTGTCACAACGTCTCAAAAGAGGAAGGAGCGTGAGTCAAAATACTTATCTAGAGGAGTGAGTTGGCGGCAAGCTGCCGGCAACTAAGCCGAAAATTTCAGGGTTGCCCCAGTCATTCTCAATAAACAGTGCTTGTTGAGAATGACTGGGCAATCAGACTTAACATCTAGGGGGAGATGTTCCAGTTGCTCGCTTTGTTTTGTCACCCCTTGAAGTCAATCCATCTGGTCAAGATAAGAGATAATATTCCTGGCAAGGTTTGGGAAAAAATCTCAAAATGTTGCGCCTCTCATCCGTTAAGTTACTAATCTTTTGATTGTCTTGAATAGGTCGGAGATGAATCCCTTGAAAGTTCTGAAATATCCAGCGTAATGTTGGTCGGTCAGTTAACTTACCCAACTGATTTTTCAGTCCCGTCTCCTGCTGTTTTAAACTTAAACGAAGTTGTCTTTGACCAATAGTATAAACCAGCAGGCACAAGCCCATAAGCATAGCCATGACCTCAATTCTGTGGGGAGATTTGAGAAAGACACTGTGGGCAAAAAAGCAGGGGTCTTTGAGAAAAGAAAATCCTCTCAAGGGGTGACAGAACAGTTAAAAAGCTTGCTTTATAAGGCTCATAGCCGTTAACCCTTTGGAGAAATAAGGGTTTTTCTGGGGTTTGAGGCGGATCAAAGAAAAGGCAAGTTCCGAGAAAGTATCCATCGACTCAACCCAAAAAGTACCATAAGTACCTATCCAAAAATCACTATGTCTTTCAGCAGAACGATTAGATTCTTTGAGGCGACAAATATAAACACGATGGGGTAAAATATTGAGTTGTTGACCCCGTATCGTATTTAAAGAATAGGCGATAGCAATCAATAAAACAAGAGCTAAAAAGCGAGGTTCACTAACTTTAGTCTTCTCGATATTATCACCTCGCGTTTTACAATCTTTGAACATAGCTTCAAGGCCAAAACGAGATTCATATAACTTTAAAGTGGGAGCAAGTCAGTTTTGCAGAAGAGTGCGCTGGAGACTGGTAGAAGAATCGAGTAAAATAGGGATATATCAAAGGAGGAAACGGTCAATGAACCCAGAAAACCAGAAAAAACTCCAAGAATACGCCCGAGGAATCGCCGAAATTCTCTATCAAGAGGCCGCTCCCGAAGACTTAGCCAGTTTAGGGGATATTGAAAAAACGATCCGACAACAGACTTTAGATTATGTTACCCCCCAATTAGGAATTTTTTTATCGAAAAAACAACGGGAACAAAAGCGGGACGAGAAAGAATTCTAAAAAGTATAATCGGTCAACTACCCGTCACCGAAAAACAAGCGGAGTATTTACATCTGGAATCCCATCAAAGAATTAGTCCAGCTTTAGAGGAATGTTGTTTAAGGTTAAGTGCCACGGTTTCTTACAAGAATGCTGAAAAAGATCTACCCAAATACACGGGAATAAAAGTTTCCGAGAAAACGTTACAAAGAATTGTCGAGCGCCACGAGTTTCCCGAGGAAGAAGTAAGAGAAACTATCAAAGAAATCAGCTTGGATGGTGGGAAAGTACGCTCTTTGAACGGAGACAAAAGGAGAATCGTGCGTTTGGAAAGATTACAAGGCGATCTGGGCAGATAATCTAGTGACCAAAGCCACGTTCAGGGAAAACGAGGTTTTAATCGAGTGGGTAAATCGGCAAGAGTTGTCCGATCCTCTAACCTGTCTAGGAGACGGTCATCCGGGGATATGGAAAATCATCGGACAGATCGAAGCCCCAGTGGAAAAACGAGAGGTTTTAGATTGGTTTCATCTGGTGGAAAACCTGTATAAAGTCGGAGGTTCCCAGAAGAGAATTCAAGAGGCGGAAAGCTTGTTATGGAAGGGAAAAGTCGAGGAAACTATCGCTTTATTCTCTTCTTTATCGAAAAAACAAGCGGAAAATTTCTGTAATTACTTGAGAGAGCATTGTCATCGAATAATCGATTATTCTTATTTTCAAGAGAACGAAATTTGTTCGATTGGTTCAGGAGCGGTGGAATCAACGATTAAACAAATCGATAGACGCTTGAAAATTTCGGGAGCGCAATGGAATGAAAGGAATGTACCTCAAGTTCTCAAACTTCGTTGTGCGTACCTGAACGGAACACTTTGAACGAGGCTTGGTACGTTTGTTCTAACAAAATTGACTTGCTCCCATTTTTATTGGCTGTTGTCTGGTTTCAATTTCTTCTCCCACTGCTCCTGATTTCAGGATTTCTACTGTTGGGTATTCCTTTTTATATTAGACCTCTTGCAAAAATTTTTTATGGTATAATGGAGGGTTTATCTATTTCGTCTTTGAACTTCTAAATTTATGATCTTTCCACCATTATTTTTCCACAGATACGGTTAATCAACTCTCAATACATTATTGGCACGACCAAGATATCTAGCTTGT
>NZ_JACJSW010000174.1:0-9841 GCF_014698375.1 Microcystis flos-aquae FACHB-1344
TTAGCCGTCAAGAATATGGTCAAAAACCCGAAATTATCTCAGGCAATATCTGATGTTAGTTGGGGAGAAATCACTCGACAATTAGCCTATAAATGCCGTTGGTATGGGAGAAACTACATCGAAATAGATAGATGGTTTCCTAGCTCTAAAAGGTGTAGTAATTGCGGGCATATTGTCGAAAAGATGCCGTTAAATGTTCGAGAATGGGATTGTCCAGACTGTGGGACACACCATGACCGAGATATTAACGCTAGTAAAAATATTTTGGCCGCAGGGCTTGCGGTGTCAGTCTGTAGAGCGACCATAAGACCAGAACAGAGTAAATCTGTTAAGGCAGGTGCGGAACCCCGCAAGGGAAAGAAGCAGAAACCTAAATCGTGAGGTTTGGGAATCACCGTCCGTTTACGGCGGTGAGGATGTCAAAATCAAACTCAGGTTAAGCCTAGATAAAATCGCTGACTTTTCGGGTTTTTCTTCCAGAAAATTTTATCTGGCTGCCATCACCCATCCTTGACTCGGGCAATATTACAAAACTTTATCAAAAAAAAGTCAAAATAGAGCCTCTAGGGTTATAAAATACAAGAATGCCCCTTGTGAAATTGATCCAAGAAGCTACCTCTGATGCAAGTTAAGGCCTCTATAGTGGATTTAGAGCTAGTTCTCGTCCTTTTCACCAGTGGAATGTCAACATCGCACCACGAATCTCTAGAACGGAATTTTTGCGTATTCTAGATAACCGTGATTACTAGAGGATTTCTTAAGTATGTCAGAGGTTCCTGCCGTTACAGATGCCACCTTTATAGAAGAAGTGTTAGATAGTGCCGACCCTGTCCTAGTGGATTTCTGGGCTCCTTGGTGCGGCCCCTGTCGAATGGTGGCTCCCGTTGTCGAAGAAATTGCCGAACAGTTCAAAGGGAAAGTCAAGGTGGTGAAACTCAACACCGACGAAAACCCCAATATCGCTAGTCAGTACGGGATTCGCAGTATTCCTACTCTGATGATCTTCAAAGGAGGTCAAAAAGTTGATATGGTGGTCGGGGCTGTACCGAAAACCACTTTAGCTAATACCCTAAATAAACATTTGGGGGTTGACTAGGTTTTCTGGTAACGCATACCGGGTAACTGAGTCACTAAACCCATTAATTCTAATTCCAATAAGATCCCCGCCACTTCTGAGGTGGGGATTTGCATTTTTTGAACAATAATGTCAAACAACAGGGCATCTCTGTCAAATAACTGATACACTTGTGCTAGTCTAGGTTCTAGATTGACTGGAGGAGCAGCATTAACGACCGGGGATGTCTCTAGAGGGAGTGAAGGGGAGAGATTAACCGGTGCGGATTGGTTCGCGGTGGGAATTGCCCCCAACATTTCTAATAATTTCTCCTCAGAAACGATAATTTCTGCCCCCTGATGAATCAGTTGTAAACAACCCCTAGCGGCAGCAATATCGGGAGAATTGGGTAAAGCATAGATATCGCCGCCAAATTCGTTAGCATAACTGGCCGTGATCAGGGAGCCTGACCTTTCGGGGGCCTCGATAACAATAGTCGCGCGACTTAAACCGGCGATAATGCGATTACGACTGGGAAAATGGGCTTTATTCGGTTGAGTTGCGGCGGGATGTTCACTAATGACTAAACCCTGCTTTTGGATGTCCGCCTGTAGCTGCCGATGACGACTAGGATAAACCACATCGACCCCCGTTCCCAAGACGGCAATCGTTCTTCCCCCCGCTTTTAAACAGCTTTGGTGTGCCTCGCCATCAATTCCTTCGGCCATACCAGAAACAATAGTAAATCCCTGTTGGGCCAAAAGGGTACTTAAGCGCCGCGCCCAGCGCCGGCCGTGATCCGTGGGGTTACGAGTACCCACAATGGCGACGGTGGGGATATTTCCCTGATTTTCCTCTAAATTGACCTTTCCTTGATAGTAAAGTAAGGGGGGAGGACTGGGAATTTCCCAGAGAAAGCGGGGATATTCTGGGTCGCTAGGAGTCCAAAAAAGGGGGTTTTTCTGGATATGTTCGGCGAAAAGAGCTTCTGGGTCAATTTGCGATCGCCCTTCCCGTACCGCTACCATTAACTTTTTGCCAAATCCCGCCCCTTCTGCGATCGCAGAATCGGAGGCATTCCAGGCCACAGCGACACTGCCAAAATGCTGATAGAGTCGCTTCAGGGAAATTGGCCCAACTCCAGCAATACTTGACCATGCTAACCAATAAACGCGCTCGTCTGTCAATTTGAAAGGCTCCTCAGACAAAGTAATATTTTCAGTCGGTTAAAACTGACTGCGGCCAGATGACCCTAATTTATTTTAATCTTGCCGGAATACTTTCCATTAGTTGTTGAGGTATTGTTGAGCCTCGTCCATGTCTTTCACTTTTTTAACAGGTGAATAAGTTGTTCTTGATCTTCTGGGGGAAGTTGTTCGGTTGCCTCTAGTATTTCTGTAAAAGTGGCTTGAGTCATGGTTTTAGTTGGTTATAGCGGTCTTTGGAGCCAATTGTAGCAGTAACGGTAGAATATTTTAGTATAGCTTAACGGATATAACAGACAAATTTATTGTAATTTAAAGCTAAAAACTGCGTTAAATAATGCCCCCGAAGAAATCAGTGATCGTATTTTTTTTAAGAACGTAGAATATCGGACAAAATATCTACAATTAAGGTTTGGTTTTTTAATGATAATGAGCCTAGTTCACGCTGAATCAGTGAAGAGCGAAGTGTTACTAAATGATCAAGTCTGATGGCTGACGATTGGCGAAGACCACTGATCATAAAATCTGGATTTTCTGGTCTCAGAATAATATCTGTATGAAGGGGATTTTCTGGAATACGACTGGTAATTAGGGCAAAGATAATGTGTTGATAGCCTCCAATTTGATTGGTTAGGCAATAAGCAGGACGAACCTTACTGGAAGATAAATCGTCGAAGGGAAATTGAATTAATACAATTTTACCCTTCATTAGTTACAGGTTGTCCATCGTTAAGGGTATAAATATCTTCTTCGGTATCTTGCAGAAAAGCAAAGCTAGGGTTATGGGAAACGGCATCTAGCCAGTTTTTTTCGTTCAGTTCATCCTCCGACATCAAAAGAATGACGCGCACAAACCGATCTTTTTCTTGGGGAATAGGATGATCAAGTTGAATTTGCCCTTGGGTATTGAGGATACCAGTGGTTTCAATCGCACGCATAGCAAAACCTAAAAGAAGTGATTCGATCCTAACATTAAAGTAACCATAAAAAGCGGTGATGGCTAACTACAGCGATCTCCATTCTCAGGCTCCCCCTATGGCTCTCCTCGACTTTGTGTGATAATCATTGCTTATCATTCCTTGTAGTCTTGCCAGACAAGGGTTTAAAGACTATATTTCCAGAAAATTATCGGCTGCATCTCCTATTTGTGACTTTCCCTCATCTATAGGTGAGCAGCAGAAGTTATTCAAAGAGGGCGAATGCAATTGGCCCCTACAATAATATTATTGCGCCAATGGTGGCTCCCAACTGATAACAGTTAACTGTTAACTGATTGGGGGAGATCGCACACAACACGAAAACCGATATCGTGGTTGCAAATTTCGGCAACGCTTCTGCCTCGATATGCTGAACTACAGACCAAAGGGTCGCGGCACCACGAACCGCCACGCCGTATTATTGATGACGCATTAGTTATATTGTTATCTCTCCATGCAAGACTGCCATTTTCTCTAATATTGTCTGGTTTGTCAGCATAACTTTCATGATGTTGATCAGCACACCATTCCCAAACATTGCCGTGCATATCATAAATTCCCCAGGGATTAGGCCGCTTTTCCCCAACAGGATGGGTTGTATTATTTGAATTACCATCAAACCAGGCATAATCTCCTAATTGATTTTCATCATCGCCAAAACTAAATCGGGTTTCAGTACCAGCGCGACAGGCATATTCCCATTCTGTTTCTGTAGGCAAACGGTAGTTTTTTCCCGTTAACTTGCTCAGTTGTTTACAAAAGACTTCAGCCTCATTCTGAGTAACAGATTTTACTGGTTTCTGGGGATTTCCTGAAAACCTTGAACTAGCTTTTCCCATCACCGCTTGATACTGTGCTTGGGTGACGGGATATTTGCCTATCTGAAATGCTGGCACAATTACTTGATGTATCGGTTTTTCATCTTCATACTCATTAGAACCCATGTTAAATTTACCAGCGGGTATATCCACCATTTCTAGGTTAAAGTTTGGTAAAATTACAGTTTCAGTTTGCCGAATTACCCTGGGCGATACTTGTAATAATTTATCAACCTTTACCTCTGCCAAGCTAAATTTAGAGTTAGCTGCCGATTTTTCATGACCGTAAGCCATTAAAGCTTTAAGCTTAGTATGACTAGCCCAATAGCGAATCGACTCTTCATATTCTTGGGTTTTTTCTTCATCTAGTGCAAATTCTTCTAATTTTGCTAAAATTTTCTTATCATTTTCTAAATCTGACAATAACAATGGCCATTTTAAACTAATCGCAGTAAATTTACCTAACTGTTCAAAAGTTAGAGAAGGAACTAACAAATTATCATTCTCATCTCGCTCCTCAAAAAATAAACCAGTTTCATTAGCGATATAAACCTTGAGACGAAAGACATTGATAAAGTGTTTAATCCGTCGCGGATTGTAATCCAATGCGGGAGCTACCATCATAATGACATTCCGCACTGTTTGGGAATCTCTATTATCAGATTTGTTGACTTGAATCGCTTCTAATCGCTTAATTACAGATGCTCGTGCTTTCTCTTTTTCGGTTTGTTCAGATTCTATCGAAGGATTATCTAGAGACAAGTTTTTTAAATCACTTGTCTGATTACTTGTTGCAGAAGTGAGATGCTTTTGCGAATTATTTCTCCAGGGTAAAGCTAACTTAAACTTACCCCAGAATGACTGAAAAAATGTAAAACGAGGTTTAGCTGGCTGTAAATTGGGAGGAGTTGAAGTAGCAAGCTGAATCAAAAAACGCTCAAAATCTGACCGGGATGGTTGGGGAACTAAAAAGGGAAGCTGGACAAACTTTTCAATAAAGGTATAACCATAAGCTAACCCTTTATTAGCACTACGTCTCGCTAAAATATCAGGATCAATTTCTGTGGTTTCTGACGGTAAATACTTGAGAATGTTTTCGTATTTTACCGCTAAACTAGCGGCTACTTTTTCTCTGTCCATTCCTAAAATAAACACCACTGAAGGATCATCAGCAATCATCAAGTTAATCGCTTGCATCAAGTCCGCTGATTTTGGATGTTCACAACGATCTAAATCGTCAATAAATACATATACTCGATCATTGCCAACATAGGCATCAACAATTTTAGCAAAATCTTCATGAAATTCTTCTACAAATGCCGATTGTTTTTTATAATCTGGGGCTTCTATATATTTAATTAGGTTGTTTTTAGGGTTTTGAAGTAACCTTTGAAAATTTCTCGATAAACTCTTAATACCAGCGAAAATTCCTGCTCCTGATAAGGTGACACCTCCAGCGGTAAATAATAATTTAAAAACTGAATTAATTTTGCTCCAAAAAACATCTTGAGAGGTTGTTGTTCCGATTAATTCGTTAATTCCTTCAACTCCATAAACGATTAAAATAAAAGGAATGGCAATTGATGCACAAATCACAAAAATTATTACTGGTAAAGCTTTAATTAATTCAAACAAGCCTTTTTCTAGGTTAAAACGCAATAATTGTAATTTAAAATATCCTAGGATAATTCGAGGTAAATCTCGCCAATTTTTGGGCGTAGAAATCTGCTTAATAAAAGACAGCGCAAAAGCCGCCCATACCGACTCCGCCTTATCGTGTCGCCAAGCATTAAACCAAACCGTCCGACCTCCTTTTTTTCGTAAATATTCCTCCAACATTTTCATAAAAGAAGACTTGCCACTACCCCACTCTCCCTCAACCGATAAAGTTAGGGGTGGTTGTGTCTGCTCATGCAACAAAAATTCAGCGATCGCTATTACATAAGGCTCAAATCCGAGGGCATCATTATTAGTAGCTTGATCGCTGACGCTAGTATTGCGGATAGATTCAGGAGAATCGGACATGGTAGTTATTTTTAGGTGACAGAGAATGGAGAAGAAAATAGATTACCTTATCAATCCGAGAAACGCTGTATATAACCCCCTATGCAACAAAAAAAGCAACGAAGAAAAGACATTTTTATAACATTATCTAAACCCTATAGGTTCTGTCAGGTAGGGGATAGAAGATTTAACTTAGTGTCTATAGAGTTATTGGGGTTTAGTTTTACTAGGAATCAGAATTAATGACCAGTAAGTAGCAGCCTCTGGATCGACTTCTGTAATCGGAATAATTTGCTGATTGGGTAAGGTTGCTCGTTCGATGTAGAGGGCGCGTTCTAATAATCCTAATTCATCGAGAATATTGCGAACTTTAGCGAAATGTCTGCCTAATTTAATAATCGCCGCTGCATCAATAAATACTAGGCGATCCCGCAATATTTCCGCCTCTAAAGTAGCGGGCATAATACTAAATACGTCATTTCGATAAGTAATAGGTACACCCAGCATTGCTGCACTTGCCATCACTGAAGAAATACCCGGCACGACTTCAATTGAAAAGCGATCGCACAAGCGATTAAAGATATACATAAACGTGCCATACAACATCGGATCGCCCACACATAGCACCGCCACATCTCGACCTAAGTTTAACTGTTCGGCGATATTTTCGGCGGCAATATCATAATGAGGTTGAGAACTGCGCTCGACACTAAAAGGTAAAGGCATGGGAATTTCTATCTGCTCGGGACGGATAAAATCCGACACAATTGCCCGTGCCAAAACTTTGCCACTTTCTAAGGTAGGATAAGCAATTACCGGAACAGTTGTGAGAATCCGGTGTGCTTTTAGCGTCAACAATTCGGGATCGCCGGGCCCGATTCCTAATCCATAAAGTTTGCCTAATTTATTCATAATTCGTTCTCTTTTGCTAAAGCATTGACTGCTGCTGCTGCGATTGCGCTGCCTCCCCTACGTCCGTGCAGGGTAATAAATGGCACACCACGACTATTAGTTGCTAATTCTATTTTCGACTCTGCCGCTCCCACAAATCCCACGGGAAAGCCTAAAATCAAAGCCGGTTTATCTACATTTTGATCGAGCAATTCTAGTAGGCGAAAAAGTGCGGTTGGTGCATTACCAATGGCTACCACTGCTCCAGCTAAATGAGGTCGCCAAAGTTCTAAAGCGGCAGCGGAGCGGGTATTATTAATTTGCCGTGCCAACTCGGTCACTTCTGGATAATTGAGGGTACAAATAATCGGATTATCTTTAGGTAAACGCGCTTTGGTAATGCCATTAGCGACCATTTGAGAATCACAGAGAATGGCTGCACCCCCAGCGAGGGCATTTCGTCCGATTTTAACTGCGTCCGGTGATGCTTCTAAATCTTTTGTTATGTCTGTCATCCCACAGGAATGAATTAGACGAACCGCCACAGGAGCTAAATCATCGGGGAGATTTTCCCAGTTAGTTTCAGCCCGAATAATAGCAAAAGATTTGCGGTAAATTTCCTCACCATTCTTAATGTATTCCATTCTATTTATCTAAAATTTTCGAGTTTTGGGAGCTTAAAATTTGGGCTATGAGGGGGGGAATCTTGGCAAATTCTCCCTCAAATATGGGTGTTTCTAAGAACTTTTGACTATCACCCACATAGACTTGATAAGCTTCTAGTATTTGGCCATTTTCCTCGATGGTGGTTCCTAAAAGGGTAATTTCGGCTGGACCCGGTTGAGCGCAGGATTTAGCACAACCCGTCAAATGAATATTAACAGGAGAATTGCAGGTTAAGCGTTCTTTCAAATAATCTGCCAAGAGAGAAGCATGAACTTGAGTTGCAGTGGCCGCTGCCGCACAACCCGGTTTACCGCTACAGGCAACTATCCCCGCATCCCATCCAAGAGAAGCGGATAATCCTAAGAATGCCAGTTTTGGCAACAATTCTGACACTTTTTCATCGGGAATATCGGGTAATATAACAGTCTGCCAAGGGGTTAATCGTAACTGACCACTGCCAAAAGTTTCTGATAGTGTCGCTAATCCCCATAGTTGATTAGCCGTCAATTGTCCTAATCTTAATGATAGACCAATATAAGATAATCCGGGTTGCTTTTGAGGATGAATTCCCAGATGAAAATAGGGTTGAGTAGAATGGGCAGCCTGCCGGTATTCTTGCCCTTTTATTATGCCGGTAGAAGTCCGATGTAATTGGGAGTTAACTTGTTCGAGATATTTGGCCAATCCCCAATCTTTGAGCAGGTGTTTCATCCGAGGTTTTTTACCCTTGATATTGGGGGTTTGTTGAACATAATCGACATAAACCTTTACTAGAGCTTTGACCACAGCTAAACAGTTTTCTGGCTCAATTAATAAGTCCGTGTCATAGAATTGTTTATCTCCTCCGAGGGCTAATCGAAAGCAAACAAGAGAAGTTAAATTTGTCGGATTATTGACGGTAATTGCCGATAGCTGAATCTCGTTATAGCGGTGTTGCCAGGCCATAGTTGAACCAGTGCCAATTCCCACTGCACCACCGCCATCGATCCCGATACTAAATTTAGGACTTAGTTGGGCAATTGATGGATAATTTTGGATAAAATTATCTAATTCTTGGACTAATGGACGAGTATCGATCGATTCTTGGCAGTCAATTCCAGCCGTGGGACTGGACATGATGTTACGCAGATGATCGATACTGGGATTATGGGCAGCTAACCCTAATTTTTGCAGGGTTTGAAATTCTTCTAAACTGGGGGATTTTTGCAGTCCGCGAATTTGCAGATTTGCCCGATTGGTAACTTGTATTGTCGTCTGCCATTGTTCGAGCCAAGTGGCGATCGCTTTTCCCTGTGGAGAATTGAGCCATCCACCGGGGGTGCGGAGACGAATTAAAAACCCATCCTGGGCAGCAGTTCCATAAAATAAACCGGGACAAGCATTTGCTTCAACTAACCAATTCACCGTTGTTTGTTCTCCATGCGACGCAGAGAAGTAGTTAGAAAATTATTTGTCTATCTACCGATTAAAAACTTGTAATTGGCATTCTGACTCGCAAGGAAAAAGGGAAGATGTACTCTTTTTACTTTTTACTTGATTACAGCTGCGGCACAGTACCAGAATTGCACTGGACTTTCCCAAAGACAAGCTTAAATATTATACCACGTTTTCGGTTGAAACTCAGCATCGTTAAGAATCGCTACATTTTCCCCCCTTTGTGCCAAGACAAATAAACCTTGACGATAAGCATATTTATCCGCTCCTTCTTCGATTTCAATGCCTGCTACTGCCCCATATAATTGTTTGTGGTTATATTCTGGGAAAAATTGCCTAAATTCGGTTAGATTCTTGATTAATTCTTTGACATCATCTACACTTAAACTACTTTTGACTTCCACTACTAGCACATGATTTTCATTAGTTACTAACACATCAATTTCTAGGGTTTTACCGTCGAGACGTTTTCTGACTCTTTGACTAACTTGATGTACGGGAATCTGACGATTTAAAAATAAAGTCTCACAAGCTGGGGCTACCATATTTTCGACAAAACGTCCCCATTTACCGCCAAGATTACCAATTTCTTGACTGAGTCTGGTAATTTGGCGATCAGTTTCTTGAAAGCGGCGCTCGGTTTCTTGAAAGCATCTTTCTGTCTCTTTTTGAGCTTCTACTAATTCGGCTAATAATTTCCAAACATCATCGGCGGTGGTGGTCATAGTTTTTCCTCTGAATTAACTTGACAATAACCTGATTATATCTTGTTTTTAAAGCCCCTACCACGTT
>NZ_JACJSW010000175.1:0-23534 GCF_014698375.1 Microcystis flos-aquae FACHB-1344
TTTAGATGAATTAAAACAAACTCAGTATTTTCAAGATGTGCGCGAGGAAGCGCGTCAGGAAGGTCGTCAGGAAGGCATTGAGCAAGGCATTGAGCAAGGCATTGAGCAAGGCATTGAGCAAGGCATTGAGCAAGGCAGACTAAACAAAGCATTAGAGGCGGTCCCCCGTTTGTTAGCCTTAGGGTTAAGCGTTGAGCAAGTCGCATCCGCCTTAGAATTAGAGGTTAAACAGGTTAGAGCTATACAAAACGGGACATAATCTCCTTATGTCCTCATGTCTAGGAGGTTCTGTTATACTAAATCCTGTTTGATTTGATTGATTCAAGCTAATGTTATGGCTAATACTGGGAAAAGTTAAGATTTATACCCCATAGATGAGCGATTAAAAGCAATAATCTCCGCCATTCTACCCCCCCGAATTTGTCAAGTATTCTCCGTTTTTTATTGATGAATACGGAAAAAGCCCATCAGGGAGAGACTGGAAGGGTTAGAAAGTTGAGATTTAACGAGTCCGTTGATGCGGTCTAAGAGCAAGCGCGGATGAAGAAATAAATGGCCATCAGTAGCAGAAAAATATAAAAAGTAATCCGCACCAATCGATCGGGTAATTTCGGTAAAAAACGAGTGGTTACTTGTACACCTATAGAACCACCGATACCTAAAATAATCCCTTCTAGATAAAGAATATGACCAGCTTGGGCATGAGCGAAACAGGCGGCGATCGAATTGAGTAAAACCACACCTAAACTGGTGACAATGGCGATTTTGATCTTTTCTGCCAAAAAAATCATTTGTAGTGGCACCATGATCGCCCCACCGCCAATTCCGAAAATACCGGCTAGAAATCCAGCGATTCCTCCGGTTAGCAGACAGGCTAGATTAGGATGCAATCTAAGGGCAGAAACTGGCTCTTTTTGGCTTAAATTTTGCTTGAGATTGGTTAAATAGATATTGAGTAGTAAAAAACAACCAAAAGCCGCTTCTAGGAGGTGTTTGGGGCTAGATTTGACCAGATAGACCCCGATAAATGCCGTAAAAATCCCGGGTAAACCTAAGAGGAGAACTCGCTGCCATTTGAGGGAACCTAATCGCCAATTTTGGATCGTACCCCCTAGGGAAGTAAAAACGATCGCTAAACTGCTGGTAGCCACCGATTCCCCGTAACTGTAGCCTAAATTTAACAGGATCGCCACGGAGATAGTGCCACCCCCAATACCAAATAAACCCGCTAATAAGCCCGAAAAAACGCCTGTTATCAGTAAAATTAAGTAATAGTCTGCCATTATCTTCGGTTCATGGCCTTGAGGGGTCTGAATTTGCTATTATACATAGGGGCAATGGTAGAACATTTTCTCGAAGAAAGGGCTATTAACTAAAATTTAGTGATCAATGGGGCTAAATTATTGACAATCACCTGATATTTTTTCTGATTTAATTAGGGTTTGCTGAAAAAATAAGGGCGAAGGATTCGGATAGAAAATCTACGGTTTCAGCGATAGGTTATGCCTGAATGCTTCGCCCCTACAGGACTTGCACCTGTTTCGCAAAACCAGCCACTAAAACCCTTACCTCGTCTATATTTCACATTTATTCAGCAACTCCTAATTACATAACCTTTATCCCTGCACTGCTGAGAAACTTACCTATGACTAAAAGAGCTTTACTACTAATCAATCGTCACTCGCGCAAGGGTAAAGAAAACTTTGCTCAAACTGTTGATCTGCTCAATAATTGGGATTTTGAAATTATCAGCGTCCCTTTGAAAAAGGTAGAAGATATACCTTTTTTGCTGGAAAAATATCGCTCTAGTATTGATTTAGTTATTGTCGGTGGTGGCGATGGGACTCTTAATGCTATGGCGGATATGTTGGTAGAAACTCAACTGCCTTTAGGCATTATACCTCTGGGAACGGCTAATGATTTAGCCCGGACTTTAGGGATACCGAATTCTATTGCCGAAGCCTGTCGAATTATTGCGGAAGGTAATTTAAAATATATCGATCTAGGTTGGGTAAATAATAAATACTTTTTCAACGTGGCTAGTTTAGGATTAAGTGTGAAAATTACCCAAAAACTGAACAAGGGTTTAAAGCGACGTTTGGGGATTTTGGCCTACGCTTGGACAGCTTTACAGGTATTAAGTAAAACTCGTCCTTTTACCGCTATGATCGGTATTGATGGCCAAAATATCAAAGTTAAAACCCTACAAATAGCGATCGGAAATGGTCGTTATTATGGGGGAGGAATGCCGATAGCTCACGATGCCCAAATCGACGATCAAAGGTTAGATTTATATAGCCTAGAAATTGAACACTGGTGGCAAATTTTCCCGCTTTTATGGACATTACCGCGAGGACAACAGGGTTTATTATCTTGGGTGAGAACTCTTAAGGGGAAAGAAATTCAAATTCAGACTCGTAAACCCCATAGTATTAACACCGATGGCGAAATTACTAGCACTACTCCCGCCATGTTTCGAGTTATTCCAGCGGCCATAGGGGTCTATATTCCCCGTCAGGAAACACAATCTTAAAACTAACGAAAAGGAGGAGAATACAATAAACCCCCCTTTGTCCAAAGATTATTTAAACCTCGATCGAGTTGTAGGGGTTTACCGATTTCACGCTCATAAATTTCACCGTAATTACCCACCTGTTTTAAGACTCTTTGGGCAAAATCATTGGGTAAACCCATATCTTCGCCCAACTTCTCATCGATACCCAAAAAGCGCCGAATACTGGGGTCTTTGCTATCGGCAAAAGTGGCAATATTTTCTGAGTTAATCCCGAATTCTTCCCCTTGAATTAAACTAAAAACGATCGAGCGGACGGCATTCGACCAAGCGGGATCACCATCGGCCACGGCCGGGGCCAAGGGTTCCTTAGATATTACCACTTCTAATAATTGATGATCCTGCGGTCGGGGAAAAACCGAGCGCCGGGCTACCAATTGGGAGCGATCGGAAGTGACAGCCTGACAACGCCCCGCCTGATAAGCTGTATATAAGGCCTCCACATCATCGGAAACGATCGGTTTATAACCTTGAACTGCCGCTTTTGCCATGGCATCGGCCAGATTTTGTTCCGTGGTGGTTCCCGACAGCACACAAATGGACTTTCCGCTTAAATCTTCTAATTTCTTAATATTACTGGCTTTCGTGGCCATAATTCCCTGACCATCATAGAAAACCGGGGTGATAAACTCCATCCCCAGGGCGGTATCCCGGTTAATCGTCCAGGTGGTGTTGCGACTGAGGATATCCACTTCTCCCGTCTGTACGGCAGTAAATCTCTCTTGGGGGCTAAGTTTACGATATTCGACTTTAGAGGGATCATCAAAGAGAGCCGCAGCGATAGCTCGGCAAATTTGCACATCTAAGCCCGAATATTCGCCTTTTTCATTAACAAAGCTGAACCCCGACACTTCTCCGTTAATGCCACAAATTAACTTACCGCGATTTTTCACCGTTTGCAAGCGGCCAGCATCGGGACTACTTGCGGTGTTAGAACTAGAATTAGATTGATTTTCCGTCCCACAGGCAGTAATTAGCAGTAAAAGCAGGGACAATGCACAAAAACGCCACTTTAGCATAGATATTCTCTGAAAAATTTTTTTAGTCACTTAATTTTAGCGGAAAGACCAGAGCAAGCTTAACAGTATAGCCACGATCGCACCGATAACCGTATTGATCACATTGACCAATTCATTAGTTAACCACAGAAAGCGGGTTTGTAGGGTAGCGCCGATGAGACTTTCGATATTGGTGGCGATAAATGCCGCAATTACACACCATAACACACCGATAAGATCGATCGCACCGATAGCCCATGCTAACAGGGAAATAGCCGTGGCTGCCAACAAACCAGCGATCGTTCCTTCTAAACTAACAGCCCCTTCTGTTCCCCGGGGGACGGATTTAAAATTAGTGATTAGATAAGTAGTTTTACCATAAGCTTTGCCCACCTCACTGGCAGTAGTATCGGCTAATTTGGTGCTAAAACTAGCCACATAAGCGAGTATTAAGAGGTAATCCCAGGGAGAAGCGGCAAAAAGACTTAGGATAGCGCAAATTGCCCCCGCTAAAGCGGAACCCCAGACATTTTCAGGACCGCGCACCCCCGCTCTTTTTTCGGCAATTCCCTCCGCTTCCTTGCGCGCTAAACCGATGCGGGTGACAGTAGACCCGACGAGGAAATAGAATAAAACAATTAGATAACCGCGCCATCCCAAGCTTCCCCAGACAATCACCCCTAAAACCCAAGCATGGAGATAACCCATCCGAGTTAAGAGCTTTTTTGGCGCAATCCAGGCGATTCCGAGGAGGACGGTATTGAGAAGAACAGCGACGAGCCAAGGATTAGTTAACATAGTATCTGGGCAAGTTTACATACCCCATTGTATCGATCGAGTTCATGAAAACTAATCAACCTTATCAACCTCTTTTACTGCGAATTCTGCACGGATTCACGGGAATTGCCCTCATTGCCGCCATGGTTACGGCCTATTGGACCTATGATACTTTTGACGGTCGTTGGTTAAAACTGCCCTTACCAGAATATCAAGAAATTGAAAGTATTCATGGCACTTTTGGCCTCTATACTCTGATTATTTTTCCCGTTTTTGCTATCTATGCTTTTCGTCGCGGCAACAAAAGATTAATTCAAAGTGATTCTCTTAACAAATTAACCCAATTTGGTAAGCCGATTTGGTGGTATAGTCTCCATCGTTTAGTCAATACTTTGACTCTTTTTGCCCTAACTTTTGCCTTGTATAGTGGCCGGATGATGGATTCCAAATGGCTACCGGAAGGGGAATTAAATCACTTTTGGTATTATGCCCATTTGATCAGTTGGTTAATTATGGCAGTAGTTCTGATCCTGCACCTACTCATGACTGCTAAAGTGGGAGGGATTCCCCTATTATTATCTATTCTTAAATGGGGTTTTCGTGAACAAGATAGCCCGAAATTATGGTTATCTCAATTACGTCAATGGCGGTTAAATTTGCGTCTAGCCAATACTTGGCAGTGGCTACAATCTCTTAACTTATATAAAGTCTTAGAGATTGTTATTTTATTGGCTATTATAGCGGCTTGGATTGTTCCCAAGTTTGACTATTCCTAGCCCATTGCGACAACAACAGCAGCGGAAAGATAACTATACCAAGTCATCCATAAGGTACTGATTTATCGATCCCGACGAGCGAGAATAATCATCGTCTTTGCTAAGGGAGCAATACGACCAATACGATAGACTTTTTCTACCGATAAATTAGCTTCTGTTAATATAGCGGTTTTCACAGAAGTGAGTCCCGACTGAAACGCTGAAACACCTATCTATCAAGGTATTTACTATACATTATTAGACGAAAACCGCTATATTTGACCAGAAAATATAGCAGTTTTCATCAGAATGAGGCATGGGCAAGGAGCTTAAACCCCTTGTTGGCAAAACCTGTCGATACCTCAGTAACGTGAAAAGCGCTATAAAAAGGTAGAACAATCTGGATCATTTGTTCTCAAACAAAGCAAATTATCTTTAAATTTCAAGAACTCGCCCGTAATTCCTCTAAACGTGCTAAAACTTCGGCACCGTGAATGGCAGGATTTACCCCCTAAATAGGGTCTGCTGAAAAAGTTATTGAAAAGTACAGGTCTCTTAATCAATGATTTCACTTAGCTACAACTATAATCTTCCGTTGTTGATTAATCCATAAATTATAACTTATCATAATCATTGACCGAGAAAAAGTGCTGTTTTCCCATTTCATACTAAATCCTGTTTAATAAGGTATAGGGAAGCAGCGGAGCAGGGAGCAGGGAGAAACAATTCATAACTTGGGAGTTAATCACACTATTAAAAACGGATTTGGTATCAGACATAAAAAAGCCCAAAAAACCTGCCTCAACAGGTTAGAAAGATTCATGACTAAAAAAGTAATAGCAATCGCTGAAAAGGAAGTATGAGGAAGTTTAGCCATCACTTTACCTAAACTATAGTCATTTCAATTAAGATTGAGAATATCAATCCCAGAGTTCATAAGGCTTTTGTCGGTTTAGACTGTATCAGACTTATCTGAAATGACTATAAATCTTCTTTTCCCTTTACCCCGATAGTCCGATAGGGAAATATTCCCTTCTCCCGTGTTAGTCGGTAGGGTAAAATCGGGTGCAGGTTAATTTAAAGGGGGTTGGAGGCCACCTAAAGCGTTAGCATCGGGAATAAGGGCAAAAAATGCCAGAATTACTGTACTTAAAAAACTCAACAGTTGACGACGAGACATAATCAGTTAAGCTAAGACGTATTTAAACTGCTTATTCTTGGATTAGGCGAATCTCCTCCAATCCCTTTACTGTTGCCTCTTGCCTCTTGCCTCGTCTCAACAAGCAATTTAAGTTATGAACAGCTTACCGCCTTATTGTAACAAAAATTTCACTACTTCACAACGGGGTCAAACGCCACCTTTTCTGTGGTTGAGGCTCCACTGACTTTTATACGCCACTAAGCACGACCCTTTACAGATATAGCCAAGGCATAGTTTGACGAGTCAAGACACGAATTGCGTATTTCAACTGTTCGGAACGACTATTATAGTCTTTTCCCCCAAAATGTCCCGCAATACCAGAAAATTTCGGTTCAACGGGAAACCTTTTACAAACATTAGCCGATTGTGATGCTAAATTAATAGCTTGATAATATTGATGTTCACTATAAAAACAACCCTGCTGATGATTTTTGTGCATCGGCTGCAGGTAGCTTTCATAAAAGCATTTGCTAAAGACAAGAAAACGAGTATCTGCATAGGAAGGATTATTTTGTTTGTTCTGTAATTGTTGCCAAATCGGCCATTTAAAATCACATAAACACTCAAAGGGACTTTTAACCCTCTCTAAAATATCCGTCATATTGAGAAGATAAATTCTACCAGTTATCTTGGCAATATAAGAAGACTCTTTGACCAGTGCTGATTTTAGAATTCCCTGCTCTATTAATAGGGTTTCGCCGTAACCTTTGCCAAAATTACGAGGAAAATCATTGGCATCTAGTGAAATAAATTCAATTTGTTTGTTATGGGGATTTTCTTGAGTCGTTTCTTGCAATCGCTCAAGAGGCCAACCAGAATTTTCCACAAATAGTATTTTTTTGATACGAGGATGAAAATTAATATAATACTTCAGGGAATTATAGTAATCTTCCTGTCTTTGCTCAGGAACAGTTGGATAGGCTTTCGGCATACCTTTAATATTAATTGTTGCTGTTAAAAGTAAAACTAATTCCTGCTCTAAATTTAACCAACCAGCTTGAAAACTTGTTCGTGATGCATTCATAAGCTATTGTCTGTATTTATTGTGGGCTCTTCTCGACTTTGTGTGATAATTTTTTCTTGTGGAACGCAAAATGCTTACGGGACAAGACTTTTAAGACTATTTTGACGTTCGGCGAAGCTCCGTCGAGCCGCGGAAGAAACTATCAGTATAGATCTCGTTTCCGCACAGAAATCAGAAGAGGCTATTGTGTGATTATGGCAGTTTTCATCAGAATGAGGCATGGGCAAGAGGCTTAAACCCTTTGTTGGCAAAACTTGTCGATAACTCATTAACGTGAAAAGCGCTATGGTTCTGAGATGGTTTTGACCGACCAAAATTTAATATGTCCGTGATCCCAAAGAGCGGTAAAATGCTCGTCCATCTTACCCGTAGCCGCTAGGGCTAAATTTTTGAGATAACTATGATAGGGAGTGGATATCAACGCATATCCTCCGGGTTGCAGCAGATTATAAACGGTCTTAGCGTAATTGCGCGGGGCATAGACGTGTTCTACCACTTCCAAACTAATTAGCAGCGGAAAAGTACCAAATTTACTAGCCAGATCATCATAGGCGGAGCCAACGTATAGATCAAGTTCAGGATAGGCTTTTTTTGCCTCTGCTATCCCCGATTCGGAAGGATCGCAGCCACTGACTTGAAATCCTTTTTCTGATAACCAATTAGCGATCGAACCGTTGCCACAACCGAGGTCAAAAATACGCTTTTCAGGAGGAGCAAGATCGGCAAAAATCTGACTTAGAGAAGGTAGCAAATAAGCGTGGGCAGTCCCACAGCAAGAATTTTGATAATGATAATAATCTGACATATTTTAAGATAGTTAATATGTAAGTATTTCCCGTGGCAGCACCACTACTGTCGAAAGGTAATACAGAAAGTAACTTTTGTCAAGGGTTTAGTGAAATTTATTGTCACATCCCATTGATACGATATACCATAGTATTTTATGAATATATTGCATATACTATTGTCAATGTACATCTTGCAAAAATCAAAAACCTTCCCCTAGACGAGAAGTCGCCGAGCCATTATTCTCCCAGTTAGAAGTCGTAAACTTAACATTAATAGCTGACTTCTGTTATCAGAAAACCTGAACAACTACCAAAGCGGATCGGAGTATAAATGAACGGTTAAAGAATCTCGATCGCCGGGGATACCAGTAATACAACTACAAATTTGAGTACCATCATCTAATTCTACCTCGCAAGCGTGACAGGAACCCATTAAACAGCCGGTAGGAATGTCAATTCCTGCTTTTTTGGCCACATCTAATAATAGTTCTCCCGTTTCCGCTTCTATGATGATATCATCGGGTAAAAAACGCACTGCAATAGTCATAATTACTCCTTACAAATGAGAAAAAATAGGTTGAAGATTTAAATGTTCTTCCACTAAATTAGCCATAGCATCTAGGGTTATTTCTCTTTGTTCGCAATAGTTAGCAATTCCCGTAGGCAAAGATAATAAACCGCGACGCTGACGCAGATGATTTAGCCAATTTCTTCGCCAGGAACCATTATCAAAGATACCATGTAAATAACAGCCCCAAATTGAGAGAGAATCATTGACAATTCCCAGACTAGCATCTTCCTCGAACATTTTTTGATAACCCGATTCACTTTCCCATTCGCTTATTCCCTGGTGAATTTCGTATCCCATTACCGGTAAACCAGCTTGGGGATAATTGGATAAAACTTGTCGTTGACGGGTAATTTTTTCGGCAGTAATTACCGTTTTTAAGGGCAGTAAATTTAAGCCAGCTGCCTCACTTTCGAGACCTTCTCGATGGTCAGTATCCAGGATTAATCGCCCTAACATTTGCAAACCACCACAGATGCCAAAGATAATACCTCCCCTTTGGTGATAGGCTTGTAATTGATTAGCCATACCACTTTGATTAAGAGCAATTAAATCAGCGACAGTGGTTTTAGAACCGGGGATAATTACCCCATCGGGATCACCTAAAGATTCCTGTAATTCTAGATAACGTACATTGACCGTTGCTTCGCCACAGAGAGGGTCAAAATCAGTAAAATTAGCGATATGAGGCAGACGAATGACACTGATATTTACTTCAGCTTTGGGTTTTTGGGCGGGGCGATCGAGTAAACTGAGAGAATCCTCGGCACTTAAAAAGATATCACTATAGGGAAGAACTCCCAACACGGGAATTTTGGTATAATTTTCTAGCCAAGTAATCCCTGAATCTAAGAGAGATTTTTGTCCGCGAAATTTATTGATCACAATACCTTTAATTAAAGCTCTTTCCTCCGGTTCTAATAATTCTAACGTACCGACGACGTGAGCAAAAGCCCCCCCGCGATCAATATCCACCACTAAAATAGTAGCGGCATCGAGATATTTAGCCACCCGCATATTAGTTAAATCGCGATGTTTGAGATTTATTTCCGCCGGACTTCCCGCACCTTCACAGACAACTAGATCAAATTCTGTTGATAATTTAGCTAAAGATTCTTTAATTGCTTGCCAACCTTGGTCAAAATAATTCTGATAATAATCCGCTGCCGTGGTGACACCAACAGCCTTACCTTTAATAATCACCTGAGAGGTCATATTTCCCTGGGGTTTTAATAAAATTGGGTTCATTTCTACCCGGGGAATTGTCCCCGCGGCCCATGCTTGCACCGCCTGGGCGTGACCCATTTCTCCCCCTCCGGCGGTAACATAGGCATTAAGGGCCATATTCTGACCTTTAAAGGGTGTTACCTGCCAACCTTTCCGGTTGAATAAACGACATAAAGCCGCAGTTAAAAAAGATTTACCCGCGTGGGATGTTGTCCCCACTACCATAATTGCTTTCATCTAGTTTTTTGGGTTGAGTATTGAATTTTTATGAATTAGGAATTAGGAATTATGAATTGGGAAGTGGGGAAGTGGGGAGATGGGGAGATGGGGAAGTGGGGAAGTGGGGTGTAGGGTGTGGGAAGTGGGGTGTGGGGTGTGGGGTGTGGGGTGTGGGGAGAATAAATAAAATAATCTCCTATCTCCTGACTCCTGACGACCGACTCGGAGAATCCTGACTCCTGACGACCGACTCCCGACTCCTCACCTTAACAGCATTAAAAAGAAAACCAACGTTGCAGAGTATTTAAAAATCTTTGCCAGAAAGTGGGTTTAGGGAAAAAGTCCCCTTGGGGTTGCCATTTTTCTATTAATTTCCTCCCCAAAGGAGTGAGACGAAAACTATCGGTTATCCCCTGTCCATCTACTTCGCGCCGCAAAATTCCCACTTTAATCAACCAGAGAAGATATCTTTCCACTGCTGCTTCCGTCAGCAGTCTGGAAGTATAACCTTTCTCTAAACCCCCAGCACCAGGGATGCTTAAAAGTGATACACTTTGCTCAAGCATAGCGGCGAATAGGGTGACACGGAAAGGAGAACAACAGAGGGCGCGTTCGGCCCTAGTGATGGTAGCATCAGGATAATTGATGGCGGTAACGGTGGGAGTCGATAGGCTCATAGATTCCAGTCGTTTAGCTATGGATAAACTCATTGTTACATTGATCTGGCCTCAACCCCTGTTAACCCCAATCACCGATAAAATAGGGATGAAGTGTTAAGTAGCTTGAGTGTTTATGCAGTCTCCCGAACCGTTCGATACTAAATATACCCCAGAGGAAGTGGAAGTGGAAATCGAAACCGACGATTTTCCCCCCGTTGCTACCCCGGTTAGTTTCGCTGCCACTCTCGAAAAAGTGAAAACTTGGTACGGCAGCCTCTCCACACCGGCACAGGTAGTCGTGGCAGTGGCGGGGGTTTTTGTGGCTCTTTCGATTTTAACGGCGATTTTACGCCTAGTCAGCGCAGTTTTAAGCGCTTTAATCCTTGCCGCTATCGTTTATCTCATCTATCGTTACATCCTCAAACCGAAATTTTAGTCGGCTATGCACATTTTCTGTTCAATGTCAAGAGTTTAGTTGATAAAAAAAATTTATGGAAGAAGCGGACACCAGAGATATCTTGGGGGAAAATGTGGCTAAGTTGGGATTGGCCCAGATCCAGCGTCATCTATTTCTCTGCTGCGATCAGACTAAGCCAAAATGCTGTGACAAGGAAGAAGGGTTAGAAGTGTGGGATTATTTAAAGAAGCGGTTAAGTGAATTAGAACTCGATCGCCCTAGGGCAGACCGTCCGGGCTGTATTTTTCGCACTAAAGCCAACTGTTTGCGGGTTTGTAGCCAAGGGCCGATTTTATTAGTGTACCCGGAAGGAGTCTGGTATCGAAGGGTAAACAGAGAAGCGATCGAAAGAATTATCCAAGAACACCTAATCGGTAATCAAATCGTCACCGAATATGCTTTTCTTCGCCACGATTTACCGGCAATTTCTCTGAACTGTCCAGAAGAAGAACCCGAAACAATAGAGGAAAACAGGGTTAAAACTAACTGAAATCACTGATTCGATCGATTAAGATAAGTAGCTAGACACAATTAATTGCACATATCTAACTACCTGTTGCATGAGTGCCTGTCGATCCTTTGTCCGTCTCCATTCCCCCAACCCTGCAGCCTGGAAAATAGCGATGAAAGAGACCAACAAAGACAATAAACAACTTTTATTAATCGACGATGACCCGAATTTAATACTTTTGGTGAAGGATTATCTAGAGTTTCGTGGTTATAGGGTGACAACCGCAGAAAACGGTCGGGAGGCCCTGGCAATCCTCGAACGCGGGGCAAATGCTGCCAAAGCAGGGGAAATGCCCGATATGATTATCTGTGATCTGATGATGCCGGAAATGGACGGTTATGCCTTCCTCGAAAAAATTCGTCAGGACAGTCGTTTTAGTTGCATTCCCGTGATCTTTCTCTCCCCTAAGGGTCAAAGTCAGGACAAGATAACAGGTGTAACCGCCGGGGCCGATGTGTATATGGTCAAACCCTTTGAACCGGAAGAATTAGTGGCCCGGGTGGAGTCTTCCCTCAAACAAGCAGGCCGGTTGCCGAAACGCACCTCCCGCCACCATTCCCCGGATGTCACCCCTGTTCAAGTCCAGGGTAATGTGGAATTAACCCCAACGGAATTAAAAGTAGTACAATTGGTCGCACAAGGACTGGCTAATCGGGAAATCGCCGCAAAACTCAATGTTAGTCAACGGACAATCGAAAGCCATGTGTCGAATATGCTTCATAAAACCGGTCTTCATAATCGCACGGAATTGAGCCAGTGGGCGATCAAAAGTAATAAGCTGTTGACTATCTAGAGCTTGCTGAAAAACTTTTTTAGCATACCCTCAATAGTCAACAGCTTATCAGGGGTTAGGTCAGGTGATTGTCAACTCACCTTTTTTTGGCATTAAAAATCCCTGAGATTGTCCTGGGCTGCTAGTTGCGATCGCTCTTTTTCCATGGACAATTCCGTTTCCAATTCTTGGCTGAGGAAATAGTTGAGGAAAGTTCGGATAATAGCGATGAGGGCGAGTTGTGCCAAGGCTTCTATAGTAGGTGTGACGGTAGTAGCCACGATGTCTCCACCTAACTGAAACTCTAGGGCTAAAGATAGCCAAGTACCGAAACGAATGCGAATTTGATTGAAGGAAAAAGGGGGAAGACTGCGACGGTGACGATTAGACTGCCAAGCTAATTGTAGGGTTTTAATTAATCCGATCACCACACAAGCGATCGAAATACTTTCTAGGCAAAACTTGATGATTGCCACGGCAGAGATCAAGCCTGTTTCTAAAGTTGCTAAAAATTCCATACCCTCTTATGGGATTATCCGATCAACCAACCTACCATCTAAGGAAGTTTCTCCAATGGCAGTTAGAACAGGTTTCTCGCCTGTTCTAACCTCTGACTGACTTAAGCCGGTCTTCCCTCCACCACCTTATCAATTAAACCGTAGGCGACGGCTTCCTCGGCGGAGAGGAAATAATCGCGGTCAGTGTCTTTTTCGATGCGTTCGATGGTTTGTCCAGTGCGATTAGCCATAATTTCGTTTAATTGCTGGCGAATACGCAGGATTTCCTTAGCTTCAATGTCGATATCCGTCGCTTGCCGGCGCCCAGTTCCGCCCATGGGTTGGTGAATCATAATCCGCGCGTGGGGAAGGGCGAGACGCTTACCCGGACTACCGGAAGCCAGTAAAAATGCCCCCATAGAGGCCGCTAATCCCACACAAATAGTCACCACTTCCGCTTTGATGTACTGCATGGTGTCGTAGATGGCCATACCGGCGGTAACGGAACCCCCCGGCGAGTTGATATAGAGATAGATGGGTTTAGTGGGGTCTTCCGAGTCGAGATAAAGCATTTGGGCCACAAGGGCATTGGCTAACCCGTCGGTGACTTCCTGCCCCAAAAAAAGAATGCGTTCCACCGAAAGACGGCTGTAAATGCTAATCCACTGTTCGTATTGGCTACCCGGCAGACGGTAGGGAACTTTTGGCACACCGATAGGCATAATTGGTAACAACTCCTGCTAATTTGTAATAAATCTTAACTAACTTGGGCGAGGGGTTTCGGTAGTTCCTTGCGACTTTCGAGAACGCGATCGATTAATCCGTAGTCTTTCGCCTGTTGTGGGGTGAGATAGAAGGTGCGATCCATATCTTTCGCCAGTTTTTCGGTGGTTTGACCCGTATTTTTCGAGAAAATTTCCAACATCGTCTGTTTGTTGGCGATTACCTCCTTGGCACGAATCTGGATATCGGTGGCTTGTCCCTGGGCCCCGGTGCGATTTTGGTTGAGAACAATGGTAGCGTGGGGTAAGGAGGCGCGAAAACCCTTGGTTCCTGCAGAAAGAATCATCGCTGCAGTTCCCATCGCCTGTCCGATACAGATAGTATGAACGGGAGGTTTAATGTAGTTGAGGGTGTCACAGATGGCGAAAGCTTCCGTTTCGTAGCCGATCGCGTCCCCCGTGTACCAGGATGTGCCGGTAGAGTTGATATAGAAGAAAATCGGTTTTTCGGGATCGTCAAATTGCAGGTAGAGCAGTTGCGCGATAATTAATTCCGTCACGTCCACCCCGACATTGCGCTTGACATCATCGGAGGAAAATAAGGGCAACCCCAGATAGACAATTCTCTCTTTGAGCAGGAGAGATTCTAAGTCCGGTGGTGGTGTCCGATAGGCTGCATCCCCATAATAGGCAGTTTGTACCGCTTTAATCGCTGAGTTCATCGAGTTTTTCCGTCATACACAGTATCCTGCTTTTGATTTTAACGTAATCGGGTTGACCGATTGCGTGGAGGTATTTTTAGCTAGGTTCGTCCCCAAGAATCTCTCATCGACTGCCCGCAGCTCTAATACTACCCACATTCCGCACCCTAAGTGTCACAACGTCTCAAAAGAGGAAGGAGCGTGAGTCAAAATACTTATCTAGAGGAGTGAGTTGGCGGCAAGCTGCCGGCAACTAAGCCGAAAATTTCAGGGTTGCCCCAGTCATTCTCAATAAACAGTGCTTGTTGAGAATGACTGGGCAATCAGACTTAACATCTAGGGGGAGATGTTCCAGTTGCTCGCTTTGTTTTGTCACCCCTTGAAGTCAATCCATCTGGTCAAGATAAGAGATAATATTCCTGGCAAGGTTTGGGGAAAAATCTCAAAATGTTGCGCCTCTCATCCGTTAAGTTACTAATCTTTTGATTGTCTTGAATAGGTCGGAGATGAATCCCTTGAAAGCCCTGAAATATCCAGCGTAATGTTGGTCGGTCAGTTAACTTACCCAACGGATTTTTCAGTCCCGTCTCCTGCTGTTTTAAATTCAGGCGAAGTTGTCTTTGACCAATAGTATAAACCAACAGGCACAAGCCCATAAGCATGGCCATGACCTCAATTCTCTGGGGAGATTTGAGAAAGACACTGTGGGCAAAAAAGCAGGGGTCTTTGAGAAAAGAAAATCCTCTTTCCGGAGCTTGTTGCCCTTTATATTTTTTGAGTATATCCTCACTGCTTAATCGTTGTTTCTCCAATTCGTTAGTTGCTAAAACGAATCGTCCTGCTCGTTTCTTTAGCCTCTCAATGGCTACCAAATTCAACTCTAATTCGGCTTGAATTCGGTAGAATTGAGAGGGGGAATTGTCGGTCAGTTTGGCTTTTAATTTCTTCGAGTCAGCTTGAAAGTAATTCCCTTTAATCTCAGTTAACCGATGAGATTTTAAGGAGTCAGATAATCCCTTGACTATCGCCAACGCCACCGCTCTATTCTCAAATTCTCTTCGGGATAGTTGGCGGATTTTTTCTTATGCCCAATTCTTTTCTTGCTCGATTTTTTTCTCTAATTTTTTCAAGTCTGATTCTTTTCTAGTTTGACTTTCAACTAGCAACCATCTTGGTTCTATTCCCCCATAGTTAGAGCTTGTTTCCCGCCAGGAATAACCCGGTATTTCTGCATCGGTTAACTCTTTTTCTGAGATGCTATCGACTAACTCTTGAGCCTCTTTAATGCTGAAGGGGACTCGAGATAACCAACGCATTTATTTCATTAGTCTTTTTAAATTCTCTTTGCTATAGAGGGCGCTATCGCTGACTATTAAACTGTCAAAGTCAACTTGTTTTTGAAATTCTCGGGCGATTTGACCAAAAACCGCTTTGTCCGCTTCATTTCCGTCCCCTACTTTCAGGAATAAAGGTACATCTCCATCCCCACTTACGATTAAGTCAATCATAAATTGTTTTAAGTCAGGTCGTCGGTCGCGGGAGTATCCGTAGGTAATTTTTATTGGCTGTTGTCTGGTTTCAATTTCTTCTCCCACTGCTCCTGATTTCAGGATTTCTACTGTTGGGTATTCCTTTTTATATTCTCCTTCTACTGATAGAGAAGTCGAATCTAAATGGCAATTCTCGGTCGCTACACCAAATTTTTTCACGGCTGCTAAACTAATCAGTAGGAAAATGACCGAAACATCCAGTTGATAAAGTTTGTCCATTACTCGACCAATTTGATCATCATTTAATTGTTTGGGTTCGATGCCCTCTCCCAGCAGATGTTCGGTTGCTTTATCTTCAAAAAATTGAGGAAATAAATACAAGGCCCCGGAGACAAATCCCAATCCATTCAGGATAATTGCTTTGACGACTTGCCCCGCTGTGACAATTTCTCCTCGCTCAATTGAGACTTGTTCGTTGATAATTTCAACGATTCCTATTTCATCGATAATTCCGGCTACTAATCCCAGATGGTCTAGATTTTTGACTTCAATTTCTGTTGATTGATTCATGGTCGAACAGTCCACTGCCTCAGTTTTCCAACAATTCCTATTTTTTCATAATTAGGGGTCTCAAGACCCCCTAGCGGCCACCGAGAAAACCTTCACCAGCTAAGTATTTTTACTCAAGTCTCTGGAGGGGGACAGCTTATGTGACAGTTGAGGGTGCGGAATGTGGGAATAATTTGACGTGCTGGTGGATTTCTAACTCACCCTTTTTACCTTAGCTGACAATAATTATAAATTTTTATTTCCCTTGAATTCCCTATTCTAAAAACAGAACTATCTTCCTGAATTTACCCCGTTCGTTCTCAGCTAACCCCTTTGATTGCTTGAGTATTTATACTTAATTTGTCCAACCAATTGTTTTTTTAGTGATCGCCTCTCCTCGAAAATAGTTTTTTTGTACTATTTTTCAATGCCAAAATCGGGGTTAATGCTCTATTTATTTCAAAATGAGAATTGCTGAGGCGATAGAGATGACCATGTAAATCAAAAGGGGGATGGGTTTTTCGACGGTGATTCTTCTTGACGGAAGGCGGAGGTAGTTCTTCTGTCACTGAGGGAAATTTGGCCAAACATTGTTCAATTTCAGCATCAATAGCCGCTATTTGTTGTTGGTAAAATTCATAGAGGGACAGTTCTTGATGCAAAATAAAGACCATTTCCTCGCGATAATTTCCCGTTAAAGCCGCCTCGATTTGTGCGGGAGAACTTTTAATCCTACGGTCGGCTAATTGGGCTAATTTCTTGGGACTTCTTTCGCCGGCAATAATCGCTCTGATGATATTTAATCCAGTTACTCCCGTCACATCAGTAATCACTTTATGGAGTTGTAAGTTGACCTGGGTTAGGGTTTTTTGCAGTCGCTGAATGTGACTGGCAGCACTTCTAATCAGATTTTCTCTTTGTCTTAAATAACTCCTCAGAACTACTATTTCTCCTTCGGGAACAAAAGAGGGGGCGAGTAACCCCTAACTGTACAATTACTGCAACCATTGACAGTCGAGCACATCGCTTTTTCTCCCTGGGACATTTTTGACGCTTTTGGCGTTGACGAGAAAGACTTGGAACTGGCGTTCACTTAAGATTTGAAACAGGGGAATCCATTCAACTCCAGTGGATTCCATCGCCACACTGGTGATACCACACTCTTCTAACCAATCGGCTAACAATAGCAAATCGGGAGTGGTACAACCAAAACTCCTGGTATTCTCCTGACACACTTCTTGGGGGACACAGACCCAATGTTCTCTGGCTCCCAGGTCAATTCCCGCCGCCTTGGCATTGATGATGTTTAACTTCTGGTCACTACTTTGGGTTTTTGAAGACTTGTTTCGGGATTTGGTCATGGCTTTCTTGGCTCCGAGTTATGATCGGGGAAGTACCCTGGTTCTAGGAAGGGTTTTTTACTTGATTCTCGACCACGGGTTCACGAGTTAATCCTCGTCTCGCCCATTCTTTTTTCCTCTTTCCTAGCAACCTTTGCTGATAATCGGGTCTGATGACACCATTGTTACTCCGGTTTGAGTTCAGGATACTTCCAGATTTAGAATATCAGGGCTTGTCCCTAGTTTCTCTTTTTCTTTTTAGGGCGCTTTGCGTCCTTCAGGAGCTGATAACTGATAACTGATAACTGATGACTTCGATCAGTTTTCTCAGCTATTGACAAGGGTTCCCCTAAAAGCCTACAAGTATTTTGGATAGGTATGGCCATTGAGGAACCGACCAAAATATGAAAATAAAGACAAGATTACGGGAATGGGGCAAATTTTTCTTAAAAAGCGGTGCTAGTATTGCCCTAGCACTATTTTTAATCTTAAGTCTGTTCACGGCTAAGGGGACTGCCCCTGCTTTAGCTGTGCTTGCTCAGGGTGATGCGGTAACGGATCCCACTGCTATTTTACGCAATGCCTTACCCATAGATAATAAACCAATTCGTCAAGTGCAACAATCGATCGAAGATATTGCCAAACATCTGCGGGCCAAACGTTGGAGTCCGATTAAAAAAGATGTCAAGGATGCCAATTATGCCCTTTCTACCAAAAGCAAGGCTATCTTAGATAGTGTTCCCGAAGCAAGTAAAAGCCAAGGGGAGGAATTAATCGAAAAACTCAAAACGGGAGTGGCAGACCTCGATACGGCCGTAGAAGCGAAAGATAAAGAGGCAGTTTGGTCAACCAGACGGGAATTGCTCAATAATATCACCGCTTTAGAAGAATTAATGGTGGTGGGTTTTCCCTTTAACGTTCCCCCGGAATACGCTAACTTGCCGCAATTGCGAGGACGTGCCAGCGTAGAGATGCAGACCACCAAAGGGGATTTAACCATCGTTGTGGATGGTTACAGCGCTCCGGTTAATGGGGGTAACTTTGTGGATTTAGTCCAACGGGGTTTTTATGACGGTTTACCCTTCATTCGCAGCGAAGATAATTTCGTTGTGCAAACCGGGGATCCCGTCGGTGCAGAAGAGGGCTTTGTTGACCCGAAAACTAAGCAATATCGCTCTATTCCCTTAGAAATTTTGATTAAAGGGGAAGAAGAACCAGTTTATGGCAATACTCTCGAAGAATTAGGGATTTACTTACCCAGTCTCGCCTTACCTTTTAACGCTTTCGGTGCAGTGGCCCTAGCGCGTCCGGATACTAATCCTAACGGAGGTTCCTCGCAATTCTTTTTCTTTAAATTCGATAATGAATTAACTCCTCCGGGGTTTAATCTCATGGATGGTCGTTATTCGGTTTTTGGCTATTTAGTCCAGGGAAAAGAGGTATTAGAAGAACTTACCGATAAGGACAAGATTATCAGCGCTAAAGTGGTTTATGGCTTAAATAATCTCGTCCAACCTAGCTAGGGTGGGGGTTTTTGACTGGCTCTTGTCAAGGCACAGAGATTAGTCAAGATAGGGGAAGTATCTCAGATTCTGGGTGCTTCCCCCGATACCCCCAGAAAGTAACAATTGTCGGGGTCAATATTCCCCGCTAGTGAAAGCGATGCAGCTAGTAGATGTTACTGTGTTAACGACCTTTTCAGCAAAACGTAGTGGACTGTTTCAGCTAATTTGGTGTATTAGAAAAATGCTATAAATTCTATAATCTAAGACTTTAAGCCGAAATCTATTGCCCTATTTTAGTTGAAACAGTCCAGTAGGGTGCGTTAGACGGCAAAAATTGCTGCTTTGACTTGAAAGTAACAATCCGTCGTAACGCACCACCTATCATCAACTAAGTAGTAAAACGTAGGGTGCGTTAGACGGCAAAAATTGCTGCTTTGACTTGAAGGTAAAAATCCGTCGTAACGCACCACTAAGTAGTAAAACGTAGGGTGCGTTAGACAGCAAAAATTGCTGCTTTGACTTGAAGGTAAAAATCCGTCGTAACGCACCACTAAGTAGTAAAACGTAACAGCAAAAATTGCTGCTTTGACTTGAAGGTAAAAATCCGTCGTAACGCACCACCTATCATCAACTAAGTAGCCAGTTACAATGAGATTACTTACTTAGTATTTACTCAATACCTAGTTTTTGCAATGTTAGTAAACGTTCTTTACTAAACTCTTCGTACACTGTTTTCAGATGAGTAATATTCTCCTCCTCTGTTTCCAAAGTTTTCCCATCTTTAACCACTTTTTTGCCTTGAATTGCCAAATTTTGCCAAACAAATTGTACGGCATCTTGGTTAGAGGATTTAGCCAAGAGGAATAATTGTTCTAAACGATTGACCACTACTCCAGTCCCAATCAAAGGAGAAGCTAAAAAGTTTAATTCCTCACTATAGATTGCTTTGGTTTTCACTGCATTATTAAAAGCATTAGTAGATGGTTTCCGTTCTTGGCAAGTTTGCTCATCGACAGCAGGATGAATATAGCCAATACCAGTTAAAATCATAAGAGCTTGGTAAAGACCATTTAAGTTAATATTTGAGGTTTTGGGGTGATTTTGCAGTTGCAGTAAAGTTTGGGGAGATTCCGCCAAAACCTGACAAATTGGCTGATAAACTGCCTCCTGTAACTTAACTTCTCCCACGGGAAACTGATGCTCGAACTTGATATTTGCGGGATTAACCAGCAGAGCAAACCGGGTTTCTTGTAGTTGTTTAAGCTGTTCTTGGCTGGTTAAACTTAAAGAGCCTCGACTAAAAATATCACGACGGAATTGGCTATTAACAAAGAAATCTCGCACCACTTCCCGATAGATTGGGTCGCTGATTTTTGCTAATTTTTCTTGAGCTGCTGGTGAGAGATTGACCGTATCAATATGGTCATTAATATGGGCAGAACCCACATATTTAAGTTTAGCATCCTCTAATTCTTTCGCTACTTCATCGAAGTAAAAAGAATTCCATTCCTGATTGAAATACTCGTGAGCTAAATAATAACGATTTTGTTCCTTCAGGCGCTCGTAACGATTTTTTAAAATTGGATTTTGAACAAAATAACTAGCATTAGCTTCTAATAATTCTCCCGTAAAATTAAGTGCCTGTTCAATGCGGGTTAAAATTGGTTCGGAACTATGTTGACCATGACGTAACATTAAAGCTTGCATCGGCATCGCCGCCGACCAACCCGGAAGGGCATTATAGGAGATATAAACTAATCCCCCCACCTTGAGATTGCGGCGAATAAAATTAACTATTGCTTGGCGATTTCTGGCACTAATCCAGCTATAAATTCCGGGCAGACTGATGAAATCAAATTGAGGTAAATCTCGCTCTAAAAATTCCTCAAAACTATCATCAAAGAAAAGAATATTCTTCATTCCCGCCTTGGCCGCTAAATCTCTAGCCGTGGCGATATGGCTAGGGTTGAAATCATTGGCATAAAATTGGGACTGGGGATAGGTAGCCGCTAAAATATTCGTGGTAAAACCCTGACCACAGGCCAATTCACAATAGGTAAATTCTCGACTAGAATCGGGGGGGGTGAATCGATTTAATCAGAGTCGCTAAACCTAATTTTAGGGGACTTAACTCGCCGTAAAAGCCGCTAGTGTAGTTAACTTCCGATACATATCCTTCTGTCCAATTCATAGATTTTCCTCAAATATAATGACAAGTCATAAAATTAAGACTTGATTATACAGGAAAAGAGCCATGTCCCCTAGATTTTTGTTGGTGACAGCAAGGAGAAAAAATTATACAATGCCTATTAATACTAGAGTATTAACCGTTTAGCCAAACGATTCGGCATTGCCAATAAACCCTAGAAGCGAGATTTCTCGTGAAAACTGACAGTCTCTTTTACCAAATCTTCCTGCGCTTTCCCGACAGTTTTTTTGACCTAATCGGACAACCGCAACCGGGAGCAGCAAACTATCAATTTACCTCCCAAGAGGTGAAACAACTCTCTTTCCGTCTCGATGGCTTATTTATACCACTCAGAGAAGATAGTCAGCAACCCCTCTACCTAGTGGAAGTGCAGTTCCAAGCGGACGACAGCTTATACTATCGACTTTTTGCGGAATTGTTCCTATTTCTAAAACAATATCGACCACCTCACCCCTGGCAAATTGTCGTCATTTATCCCCATCGTGGGGTGGAACGGGAACAATCGCTACATTTTGGCGAAATCCTCAATTTATCAAGCGTTAGACGCATTTATCTCGATGAATTGCCCCAGGTGTCCCATCCCTCCTTAGGAATCGGTGTGATTAAATTAGTAGTAGAGTCGGAAACGGCAGCGGTGAGGACTGCTCAAACCCTAATCGAGCGGACCAGAGAAGAAATCACCGACCAGTCCAGTCAACGGCAGTTAATTGACCTAATCGAAAGTATCATCATTTACAAATTACCCCAGAAAAGTCGCGAGGAAATTGAAGCTATGTTTGGACTAAGTGATTTAAAACAAACGAGAGTCTATCAAGAGGCACTGGCCGAAGGAGAAGAACGGGGTCTAGAACGGGGTCTAGAACGGGGTTTAGAACGGGGTCTAGAACGGGGTCTGCAAGAGGGGGAACGTCTGGTGGTGGAAAACCTGCTCCGAGTCCGTTTTGGTGAGTTAGACCCACCACTGCAAGCTATTATCAGCCGGATTTTACAACTGTCCCCAGAAGAATTTACCCCTTTACTTCTCCATTGTTCCAAGCAGGAACTCTTAAAGCGATTTCCCCCAGAAAAGTCGCGAGGAAATTGAAGCTATTACCACCCTTATCAAGGGTAGGGTTAATTCATGAATTAACCCTACTACTTCCCCCAGAAAAGTCGCGAGGAAATTGAAGCTATGTTTGAACTAAGTGATTTAAAACAAACGAGAGTCTATCAAGAGGCACTGGCCGAAGGAGAAAAACAAGGTCTAGAACGGGGTTTAGAACGGGGTCTAGAACGGGGTCTAGAACGGGGTTTAGAACGGGGTCTAGAACGGGGTCTAGAACGGGGTCTGCAAGAGGGGAAACGTCTGGTGGTGGAAAACCTGCTCCGAGTCCGTTTTGGTGAGTTAGACCCAGAAATTCAAGCTATTATCAGCCGGATTTTACAACTGTCTCCGGAAGAATTTACCCCTTTACTTCTCCATTGTTCCAAGCAGGAACTCTTAAAGCGATTTCCCCCAGAAAAGTCGCGAGGAAATTGAAGCTATTATCACCCTTATCAAGGGTAGGGTTAATTCATGAATTAACCCTACTATGAGGGTTGATACTAGACCTCTTGCAAAAGTCTTAAGTCGATCCTTGTACAGCAACATTTTTGAAGATTATCAACTACTAATAAATAATTAACTGAAAGTCCCTCCCATTATTGTTTCTATCGTTTGTTTTCGGATTTATGCAAGAGGTCTACTAAATCCGTTGAGTAACGCACAGAAAACGGGTTTCTCCGAGAAACCCTTTTTCTACTCATGCACTCATGCAAAAAGGGGAATAAATAATCAGTAGACCTCTTGCAAAAGTCTTTCGTGATCTAATAAAAGGTTATTTATTTTTGCCAATACTCTTACGAGACAGCGATCGCCACAAGGAGATAGTGTTGCCAGCGTAATAAAAGAGTTTTTTGGTGATACTGTTGAAAATCTGTCCTTAATAGATAAAAAACAGAATAAGAGTCTGAA
>NZ_JACJSW010000176.1:0-28342 GCF_014698375.1 Microcystis flos-aquae FACHB-1344
ATAAAGGGCTTTCAGACTATCGGTTAGTTGAATCAGGGATGCTGGTTTCATGCGAGTTCCTCACTCTGAGGATTTTCCCATTATTATAGGATCAATCATTCTCTGTAATTCTCTTAACGGCATTTTCAAGGGCAATATACCCGCAATTACTACACCTTTTAGAACTGGGAAACCATCTATCTATTTCGATGTAATTTCTCCCATACCAACGGCATTTGTAGGCTAATTGTCTAGTGATTTCACCCCAGCTTACATCAGATATTGCCTGAGATAATTTCGGGTTTTTGACCATATTCTTGACGGCTAAATTCTCAACCACTCCCCGCTTGGGATTTACTTCGAGAAGCCCAAAATCGCTGAAACCCAGATAGATCAAGGAAAATCATAAATCGAGGTTAACCCTTTGTCCCGTAATGGTTTGAGCCTTTTTTGCTGACCGAAAACGCCTAAGTCCCATTAGGAGTCAGGAGACAGGAGACTCCGAGACAGGAGAGGAAGTCAGAATAACAGAATGACCTGGCGTGCCTGGAAGCGGAACCCTTTGCGTTCGTCTCCGGAAAGTGCAAGGGTTTTGAGTCCCTCGGAGCGATTTCTCAACGTTTGTTTCTGGCACTTTTTTGGCTAAAAAAGTCTCAAAACCGTTTTCTAGTAAGGCTTCCAGTAATTTTCAGCCAACCCTAATTAGTTAATACCAATAACTAGAACTTTGTTGGGGTTCAGGGGCAAAAGCTAACCAGTAGGGGAATTGTAAAAGAGCGAAATTGAGCCGTTCTTCGGTATCATCGATGATAATGAGCGGTGAATACTTATCCTCGATTAAACGTTCCGCTTTTTGAATTAAAGCTTCGGGAGACTCAAAGAGAACGATGCCGCGGTCTGGTCCAAAATCGGCGCGGGAAATGCCGAGACAATCTTGGAGGCCGCGCCGCCATTCGCCTAAACGTTCGGGACTATTAGCCAGAACTAGAGAACGGAAGCGATCGCCCTGTAATTCCGCCATAATCGAGATAATTGCCGAAGCCACCAGAATATTCTGGAGACGGCTGCCCATACCGCGAACAGTACCCCGGCCCCCCTGTTTAAAGAACCACTGTTGCACCCGTTCGGCGTGAATTGGTTCAAAAGTGCGCCGTAATTGCCAAGGGGGACCGTAATAGTCAGGACGACTGCGATAACGGTCTAAAAGAGTTTGGATGCGCTGATTTTGCTCAGAAAAGCCCTGTCTAGGGGGAGATTGTCCCACCGGTTCCGATTCATAACCCGAACGGTTAGAACGACGGGGTTCTTGCCAATTATCCTGGCCTTGGTTACTGGTGCGGGGGGGACGGGGACTTTCTTCCCGATCATCCCGGCCTTTACTGCCACGGGATGGGCGCGGGTTTTCCTCCCGTTCGGTCCGCAGGGGAGGTTCCACGGAGCGGGGGGATTTTTCGGGGGTTTCAAAACGGGGTAATTCCAACTGTTCGGCAGCCGCAGCCAAATCCTGTAAACTGCCCACCAGATAGTCTTTAAATCCCTGAACCCGCACGGCTATGTCCTGGGAGACTCCGGCGAAATTACTCCGCATTTCCTGCCGAATACGCTCACGACGGCGTTCTAACTGTTCGATCGCCAATTCTAAAGCCTGTTTGCGTTGTTCTAGGTCTTTTACGCCTTCCTTGAGCATTCTTTCGATTTGAGCTTTGATATCCCCTAGTTCTTCGGCGATCAAGCGTTCTCTTTCCGCTTTTAATGCCGATATTTCTGCCGCTAGGCTCTGTTTTTGCCGTTCTAGAGCCTCGATTTCTGCCCGTAGAGGTTGCGCCTGCGCTGCGGGAACTAATTCGCCTTCGGGGGCGATTGCCGATGGCAGGGGATTCTCTACCGGGCGATCGTTCCAGAGATCGTCAAAACTAAAGTCTTCGACAGATTCATTGGGTAAGTCTGTCATTTTGTCAAGGGGTAAAACATTAAAATCTTCTGAATTCATCGGCTTTAGAAATGCAGAGCGAACAAAGGGCCAAGGCAGGCAATTAAGACGCTATTAGCTAGATTTTATTTTATCTCAATCTTAGTTCGCTTCTGAGTCGATCGCTGGCGATGCTGCTAAAGGATAGTATTTTTCGAGGCACAGTCTCAGGGTTGCGCTGTCAAAGATAATGGGCAAAAAATGAATGCTGTTAATTTCTTTGAAATAAAATAGGATCGGGACTTTATTCCAGAAAATACGCCAATTTTGCCATTCTTGGTAGGGAAAGGAGCGAATTTGTTGCCCGGACAGATAGACATCTAGGGAAGTGGGGGTAAACTGGAGACGAATGCGGGTAGTCTGGAACATCAAGAATAGCCCTAACAGGGAGAAAATTATTCCGAGCCAGACCTGTAAAAAGAGTAAAGGCAGCGATAAAATTACCAAAAACAGGGGAATTCGATAGTTAGGAGCCAGTTCGATCGTTCCTGTTACTTCTTGCGGGGAAATAGTTTTCATCGGTGTCCCTATCGGCAGTGAGCCAAAATATCTTCGCTTCTAGTTTATCGCATTGTTTTTCGAGAGGCGATCGAAATAATCGAGACTCGATCGGGGATGATCTAGTGGTGTCATGGCATCGTAGAAGGAGACTTTACCCCCATAGGCGCGCCGGAGATTAAAATCAGTTAAGACCTTAGACCGTTGATCGGCGAGGATCAATTCTTTATTTAAGAGGATTAAATCAGCAAAATAGGTGATAGATTCGCCTAAATCATGGTTAACCACCAGGACAATTTTATTTTCTTGGGCTAACTCACCAAAGATATTAAAAAGGATGCCCTCGGTTTTTTGATCTACCCCAACGAAAGGTTCATCAAAACAGAAAATCTCCGCTTCTTGGGCCAAAGATCTGGCTAAAAAGACTCTTTGCTGTTGTCCCCCCGACAGCTGACCGAGGGGACGATGGCGTAAATCAGCCATTTCCACCCGTTCTAGGGCATTTAAAGCCTGTTGACGACTAATATGGGAAAAAGGACGAAACCAACCGGTTTTTCTGACTCTCCCCATCATTACCACATCCCAAGCGGTGACGGGATAGGTCCAGTCGATTTGAGATCTTTGGGGAACATAAGCGACTTTATCCAGTTGTTCCTGTAGAGATTGCCCTTGATAGTTAACGCTTCCCTGTTGTACGGGAATTAATCCTAGCATGGCTTTGATCAGGGTACTTTTGCCCGCGCCGTTGGGACCGATAATACCGGTTAATCGTCCTGGATGAATTTTCAGGGTGATATCCCGTAGGGCTTCCACGCCGCGATAATATACTCCTAGATGACTAACTGTAATTGTCCTTTGCATAGTTGTTACCCCGAGTCTCCAGTTCTAGCATAGCTAAAAATGAGACAATTATGAAGCAACCATGAAAAGATTATGAAAGATAGGCGGGGTGAGATTAATCGCCACTCAGTAAAGCTTCCACGAATTCGTAACTGGAAAAGGGCCGCAGATCCTCGATTCCTTCCCCAGCACCGACAAAGCGAATCGGTAGGTTAAGCTGACGCGCTACGGCAAGGGCAACACCCCCTTTAGCTGTACCATCGATTTTAGTCAGGATCACGCCGCTTAATTGGGCAGCTTCCGAGAAAACCTCGGCCTGTCGCAGCCCGTTTTGTCCTAAAGTGGCATCGAGAACTAGAAGGGATTCCACCACGGCACTCTCGGCTTTTTTGTCGATAATGCGGCGAATTTTGCTTAATTCTGCCATTAAGTTCTTTTTATTCTGCAATCTTCCCGCCGTATCCACTAAGAGTAATTCTATCTCCCTGGATTTAGCGGCTTCGATACCATCGTACACCACGGCGGCTGGGTCGGTATTTTTGCCCGGGTTGGCAATGACTTCAACTTGCGATCGCTCTCCCCAAACTTTCACCTGTTCCACGGCAGCAGCGCGAAAGGTGTCGGCAGCGGCGATTATACAGCTATAGCCAGATTGTTTAGATAAATGTGCTAATTTGCCGATAGTCGTTGTTTTACCGACTCCGTTAACTCCTGTGAGCATCCAGATATTTAATTTGCCTTTTTCTGGCTCAAAACCGGGGTTGCTATAATTGGCTAAAGGTGCATCTAAAATCTCGCGGATAATTTCTTTGAGATATTCGATCGCTTTTTCGGGGGGCAAAGCTTCCTGTTTTAGCTTATTTTGGAGGGTAGTGATAATATAATCGGTGGCATCTACCCCCACATCGGCCTGAAGCAATAAAGCTTCGATTTCCTCCACCGCGTCTTGATTGAGGGGACCCTGACCGACCACGGCCTTAAGCTGATTGACCAAGCTGCGGCGCGTTTTGCCTAAACCCTGACGCAATTTTTTTAACCAAGTGATTTCTTCTTCCGAAACGTCCTCTGCTTGTCGTCCCTGATTGGCTAAAACTTTGGCGGACCAGATAAAGTCCTCATCTGGTTCTGTAGGGGTTTCGATGGCGGTTTCTTTGAGAATTTCGAGGCGATCGGATTTTTTCAGCCATGCGGGGGTATTATCCTCGGTTTCTTCTTCTTTAACTGGTTCTTGCTCTTGCGGAGGTTCCGTTTCAGCAATGGATGTTTCAGGGGTTTCGCTCACGACGGCCTCGGCCGTGGCTTTTTTCTCTTGAATATTTTTAAAGGCTTTTTTGGCCCAATCTAAATAGTCTTCCTGACTGGTTGCCTCGCTGGGGGTTTCCTCTACGGGTGCAGGGGGTGCTTGTTCTTGTTCGGGTTGGACTTTCTGACGACGGAACCAGTTAAACATAGGAGAAACTAAACATAAAACTATTTATCTAGTTTATTTTAACCCTTGGCGTGAGCAATTTTGATAGTTATATTTTTAATTGTGGATTTCTCAGCATTTTTTGCCAGAGATTAAGCAAAAAATATGATCCGAGTAACTCAATTGATAACCTTGCTCAAGGATAACTTTATCTCTTTTTAGGGAAATGCTGTATCCTAGAAAATAGAATAGGAAGGAGAGTCAAAAATGTTAAGCGCTACTGAAACTAAATATTATACTCCCGAAGAATATCTAGCTCTGGAGGAAACATCCGAAGATAAAAATGAATATCGTCAAGGAGAAATTATCCCAATGGTAGGAGCCACCACTAATCACAATCAGATTTGTCTAAATTTTTGCCGTAATTTTCCCTTAAATATCAATAATCAAGATTATTATACCTATATGGAAACGGTGCGTTTATGGCTGTCAGATTATAGTATTTACACCTATCCCGATGTGATGGTGATTAAAGGTCAACCTCTCTATCAAGGGAATAGTCAATCTAACGTGATCAATCCTTTAATTATTGTCGAAGTTCTCTCTAATTCTACCCAAGCTTATGACCGAGGGGATAAGTTTAAATTCTATCGTTCCTTGCCAACTTTTCAAGAATATATTCTGATCGAACAATCTAGTTATAGTGTGGAACGTTACTATAAACAAAAGGATGATCAATGGTTAATTGATTTCCTTACGGGGGAAAATGCGGTTTTACAATTGGTGTCGGTAGATTGGCAGATTTCTTTTCAAGATTTATATCAAAGAGTAAATTTCGACCTAGCAGAAACCTAAAATTAAGAGAAAGGTGAAAAAGAGTCGCTATCAAGAAACTAATTATCTCAAAATAGCTAATCTTTTTTGGTATAATAGACGGACTACTATATGTTAAATCTATGGAAGCTCTAGATTTTTCTGATCAACTACAATGGACCGCAGAAGCAAAAGCAAAACTGAAAAATATTCCCTATTTTGTTCTTTTCCAAGCGCGTCAGCGGATTACTGAGATATTGAAAATACACTTTTCCGAACAACTCAATTGATAACCTTGCTCAAGGATAACTTTATCTCTTTTTAGGGAAATGCTGTATCCTAGAAAATAGAATAGGAAGGAGAGTCAAAAATGTTAACCACTACCGAAACTAAATATTATACTCCCGAAGAATATCTAGCTCTGGAGGAAACGTCCGAAGATAAAAATGAATATCGTCAAGGAGAAATTATCCCAATGGTAGGAGCTACCACTAATCACAATCAGATTGCTGGAAACTTCTATCGAAGATTTCCTCTGACTATCAATAATCAAGATTATTATACCTACATGGAAACGGTGCGTTTATGGCTGTCAGATTATAGCATTTACACCTATCCCGATGTGATGGTGATTAAAGGTCAACCTCTCTATCAAGGTAATAGTCAATCTAACGTGATCAATCCTTTAATTATTGTCGAAGTTCTCTCTAATTCTACCCAAGCTTATGACCGAGGGGATAAGTTTAAATTCTATCGTTCTCTGCCAACTTTTCAGGAATATATTCTGATCGAACAATCTAGTTATAGTGTGGAACGTTACTATAAACAAAAGGATGATCAATGGTTAATTGATTTCGTCACGGGGGAAAATGCGGTTTTACAATTGGTGTCGGTGGATTGGCAGATTTCTTTTCAAGATTTATATCAAAGAGTCAATTTCGACCTAGCAGAAACCTAAAATTAAAAGAAAGGTGAAAAAGAGTCGCTGTCAAGAAACTCATCATTTAATTAGCTTGGCAATGAATAGCTAATCTTTTTTGGTATAATAGACGGACTACTATATGTTAAATCTATGGAAGCTCTAGATTTTTCCGATCAACTACAATGGACCGCAGAAGCAAAAGCAAAACTAAAAAATATTCCCTATTTTGTTCGTTCCCAAGCGCGTCAAAGGATAGAAGAATTAGCTCGTCATGCCGGTTCCGATCGAGTTACCGTGGAAATGGTAGAACAGGCTAGAGTAGAATTCGGACAGTAGATTTTTAGCCGCCAATTTGGGACATAGTACGGGTATAAATGCCGCTTGATGTGCCAGAATCACGCAGTTTAAAGTTTATTTCTGCTTTCAGTTCCATTAATTTCTGGACTTTTTCCCTGATTTCTGCCGGCGAAATTCCCTGACGGAGGGCGGTTTTTAGGTCAATTTGTCCGGTTTCGTTAAGGAGACAGGGACGCAACCAACCATCGGCCGAGAGACGTAGGCGGTTACAGCGATCGCAAAAACATTCCGACATCTGACTGATAAAGCCAATTGTACCCTTAGCCCCCGGAATTTGAAAAACATCGGCTGGACCATTTCCCCGCACTTGACCCTCATTTAAGCCCCATTTTGCCCGAATTCGCCCCCTTAATTCCTCGTTCGCGATCCAAGCTTTTTCTTGAAATAAATCACCGTTACCGATGGGCATAAACTCGATAAAACGGACGTGCCAACGCTTCTCGATGGTCAAAGCCGCTAAATCCTCCACTTCTGCCTCATTTATCCCCGGAATTACCACCACATTCAATTTTAAGGGGTCAAAACCCACTCTCTGGGCCGCTTGAATACCTGCCCAAGTTTTTTGCCAACGACTCCGGCCGCGATTACCGATAATTTTATCGAAAGTGTCGGGGTCGAGGGAGTCTAAACTGATATTAATCCGTCTTAGTCCGGCTTCATACAACATTTCGGCTAAATTGTCAAGTAAATAGCCATTGGTGGTCAAGGCTAAATCGCTAGTAGCAGATAAAGAGGCGATATCGCGCACAATCTCCACTACTTCGGGATGTAAGAGAGGTTCCCCACCAGTAAGGCGAAATTTGCGGAAACCGAGGGGAATAAAGACATTTTTGACTAAAGTAAGAATTTCCTCCCGGGTGAGTAAATCTTGCGGTCGAACATAGGCCAATTCTGCATCCTCAGGCAGACAATACTGACAGCGAAAGTTACAGCGATCGATTAAACTAATCCTGAGATAGTCGATTTGGTTCATGTTCACGGGCAAATACCGTTATAAAACTTCATGAATTTATCATAACAATTCCGGCTCGATCGATATCTAGACATCGGCTACATCTAGATTTTAGTCTATGATGACAATAGATTTGCTCAATGGCAAGAGCAAATAAAGATTGGTAAGTTTGATAATTTTTCTTGATTGTACTTAAGTAGGTAGGCGTTAAAAATTATCAGACACCCCCCTTATCAAGGGTAGGGTTGATTCATGAATCAACCCTACCTTATCAAGGGGGGCAGGGGGGATCGAACCTAAAATCGATTTTTAATTTAATTATAACCAGCTACTTAACACCAGCAAGAAATATTAACCAATCCTCTAGATATAGACAAACAGAATACTATCTAAATTGAGCGAGCCAGTAATGCTATGATCAAAAAATAATTATCTTGAGATGGTAATTTGTGTGATGTTACCTTTTTTACTACCCATTGCCCAAACTCCTCCTATTGTAGAAATAATTCGACCGGTGCAGGTGCGTCCTTTACCGAATCAACTAGATCAAGTTCCCGTTTTTAATAGTAATAGTCCCGAATTATTGCTAGGAGAAGGGATTTTGCTTTCGACTTTTCCCCCCCAAGAGAAAAGTTTTCCCTCGGCCCATTTAAATTATGCTTTTCAGGGACGCTTTGATATTTTTGCCCACCATATAGCGAGGGGGAGTTTTCCCGATAATTTACGCAGCCTTTATCTGGGTATATTACTCCACAATCCTAGTTCTAATCCCGTGACCGTTAAAATTCTGCAAGGAGCTAGTTATTTGAGTCAACCCGATGCAGCTTTTATCGATTTACCCGCACAAGTGGAAAATAATCAGGGGACGGTTTTTGCTGGGCCGGGAAGTCGGGTAATGGGGGATATTTTAATGGGGCAGCGTCAGGATATTTTTCCCGATAGGATTATTATTCCGGCGGGGGAGAGTGTTATGGTCTTAAATGCGGCGATTCCCGTGCGCGATTTGACTCCCCCTTTAAACGGTAGGTCCACTTATCTCCGTCTGGAAAGTGACGGTCTTCTCTACGCTGCTAGTTTAGCTCTTTATGCACCCTTAGACGAAAATGGGCAGGAAAGACCACCAAATCTGACAGAGTGGCAAAATTTGCTAGAAAAAGGCAATTTATCGACTCCGCGGGATCGAGCGCCCACTCCTCCCCATAGTCAAGGACAGATAATTTATGGACGGGTAGCGGGGGTGTCCCAAGGTTCAGCTTGGCCAGCCCGATTGGTCGATCGAGCTTCTTTATGGTTAAATATTCCTGATTCTGGTCAATCTATAGCCTATGGGATTAGCACCCTACCCGGGGGCAAATTGGGAACGGAACAAAATCAAAGTGCTAGTATGTTAGTTCGCTATCCCGATACGGCCTATCAAGCTCATGGTAATTACGGTGTGGAATATAGGTTAAGTTTACCTCTATTTAATCGAAGTGATGAGGCGAAAACAGTGACTATTGCGCTAGAAACACCGATTAAAGAGAATGTTATTGGGCCGGGTTTGCGTTTTCTCGATCCGGCTGCCCCACAAGTGTTTTTTCGGGGAACAGTAGCCGTCAATTATAGCGATGACCAAGGACAGGCACAAAGCAGATTTTTCCATCTCGTCCAAAGACGCGGACAAGAGGGGCAATCTTTAGTGACTCTGACTATTCCTCCCGGGGATTGGCATATAGTACAGGTAAATTTTTTATATCCACCAGATGCGACTCCTCCGCAGGTTTTAACGATTAAGACCGAGTAGAACAAGTTTAAAATTGGCCGTTAACGATCGCAATATTCCATTGACCGTCTTGGTTGGTTTCAAAGGCAATTTGGCGACCATCACCGCTAATGGTGGGATTGCGGACGCTTCCTCGCAGGTTAGCGGTTAACAGGGTTGCACGGGACTGGGAACGATCATAAACCATGACATCACTTTTACCGCGTTCGCTGGAGATATAGGCAATTAAACGACCGTCAGCATTCAGAGATGGCTGATCTTGGCTAGAATCGCCACGATTTAGGTTAGGAAGATTAACTAGGCGCTTTTCTTGCAGATCGAATAAATATATACTACGACGACCGGAGCGATCGGAAGCGAAGGCTAAATAGCGACCATCAGCACTATAACTGGGGAATTGATCGGGAGCAAAACTATTTAAACCACCGGCGGGAACTTGAGGAGTGATCAAAAGAGGAGAATTACAGCCACTTATCCCCGATAACAGCCCAAAAGAGGCCAAAAATCGCCCCAGCCAGACAAAAAAATTTTTTTCTTTCATCTTGACTTTTGACCCCAAATGTGCTAGTAACTTTCTTCCTTGCCGACGGTTTTGAGGGTAAGTAGTTGATTGCCTTGACTGAGACTATCGGCGATCGCTTCTCGAATCGGCAGGTCAATAGTGGTTTCAGCGAGGATTTCTTGGGCTTTTTGCCGCAAATCTGCCCCAGTATCGGCATCTACTTGGTCTAGATCGAGTAATTCTTGCGATAGCTGTTCGATCGAATTCGGGTTAGTCATAGCTCAGGCTCCCAACAAGCTTAATTACAATGCCATGGTAAAGAGGATCCCTCTCTACCATGGGATTTTTTGGCTTTAATTCAGGATTGATCCCAATCCAACTTGAAAAACCCAGTTATGAATTGTTTCCCACTTCCCCACTTCCCTCAAAAAAATTTTCCCAGAGGTGCTTGACATAACCCTGATGATGAAGTTACAATCAGAAATGTGGCAAAAATGGGATTGTAGTTCAATTGGTTAGAGCACCGCCCTGTCACGGCGGAAGTTGCGGGTTCGAGCCCCGTCAATCCCGTAGAAATCTAGATTAGAGTCGCCCAGGGCCAGTTAACCTGTGGGCAGTAGGGTAAATAAACACGATCCTACTGCCTAGATTTCTTCTAATTTACCGATAAACCGGCATTAGCTTGAATATAATCGGGTAATTCAATCTTTACCGGTTGTACCCGCCAGATTTCCTCGCAGTATTCCCGAATCGATCGATCGCTAGAGAATTTTCCCATGCGGGCCACATTAAGAATCGCTAAACGACTCCAATGTTCTTGATCTTTATAAGCGTGACCGACTCCTTCCTGACAATCGATATAGGACTGATAATCGGCCAGTAACATATAGGGATCATCGTAGATAAGATTATCCACGAGCGGACGGAATAAACTACTATCACCCCGGCTAAAAAATCCCGAACCAATGAGGTCTAATACTGCCCGCAATTCTTCGTTATGGTAATAGTATTCTTGGGGATTATAACCGGCGGCTTTCTTAGCATAAACCTCCTCGGTTGTCAAGCCAAAAAGAAAGAAATTTTCCGCTCCCACCTCTTCACGAATTTCGATATTTGCCCCATCGAGAGTGCCGATAGTTAAGGCCCCATTCATGGAGAATTTCATATTACCGGTTCCCGAAGCTTCTTTCCCGGCGGTGGAAATTTGTTCAGACAAGTCGGCAGCTGGATAAACCCGTTGACCGAAGGTGACATTATAATCGGGTAGGAAAACCACTTTTAAACGTCCTCCAATCGTCGGATCATTATCGATCACTTCTGCCACAGAATTAATCAATTTAATGATTAATTTTGCCATAAAATAACCCGGGGCTGCCTTACCACCGAAAATAAAGGTACGGGGGGTAATATCGAGATTGGGATTATTTTTGAGACGATGATAGAGAGTGACGATATGTAAAACGTTGAGATGTTGCCGTTTATATTCATGAATGCGTTTTACCTGCACATCAAAGAGGGTACTAGGATCAACTTTAATGCCGACTTTTTTAGCGATATAATTGGCTAAATCTGCCTTAATATCGTATTTAATTCGTCGCCAATAGTCCCGAAATACCCCATCATCCACATAGTTTTCTAAACCGCGTAAATCCTCCAGATGTTTAATCCAATTTTCGCCGATTTTTTCGGTAATGGCAAAAGTCAAGCGGGGATTACTAGAAACTATCCAGCGCCGGGGAGTAACTCCATTGGTTTTGTTGCTAAACTTTTCGGGAAAGAGTTCATAGAAATCGCGCAGAACATCTTTTTTCAGTAATTCTGTATGGAGGGCTGCCACCCCATTAATTGCCTGGGAACCCACACAGGCAAGGTGAGCCATACGGACGTATTTTTCGCCGCTTTCATCGATTATAGATAAACGGGACATTTTGCCATCATCATGGGGATAAATAATGCGAATTTTATCCAAGAAACGATAGTTAATTTCGTAGATAATTTCCATTAATCGGGGGAAAAGACGACCAAAAATACTCAAAGGCCATTTTTCTAAAGCTTCTGGCAAAAGAGTATGATTGGTGTAAGCGAAGGTATTTTGAGTAATAAACCAAGCTTTATCCCAATCGAAATGATGCACATCAATTAACAAGCGCATTAACTCGGCTACCCCGACGGAAGGGTGAGTATCATTCAATTGTACTGACCATTTTTGATGAAAATTATCGAGACTGGGGTTCTCATGTAAGTGAATACGAATCAGATCCTGTAGGGAACAGGAAACAAAGAAATATTGCTGTTCTAAACGCAGTTCTTTGCCTTGAATTGGTTCATCGTTAGGATAGAGAACTTTACTGATATTTTCCGAGTGAACTTTATTATCCACCGCACCATAATAATCGCCGCGATTAAAGCGACCAAAATCAAAAGATTCACAAGCTTCTGATTTCCAGAGACGCATGGTATTAGCGGTGTTAACTCGATAGCCGAGAATTGGGGTATCGTAGGGAATTCCTTTGACTACATAATCGGGAATCCAATGACTGCGATAATTACCATTTTCGTCGGTATAGGATTCGGTATAACCGCCAAATTTTACCTCTACCGATGATTCCGGTCGGGCAATTTCCCAGGGATTTCCATACTGTAACCACTTATCGGTTATTTCTACCTGCCAACCGTCGTGAATTTCTTGATCAAAGATACCAAATTCGTAGCGAATACCGTAACCAATAGCCGGAATTTCTAGGGTAGAAAGGGAATCTAAATAACAGGCAGCTAAACGACCTAAACCACCATTTCCTAACCCCGGTTCTTCTTCCTGGGCAATTAATTCTTCTAGTTTTAATCCCGATTCGCTGACAGCTTTCTGGACCTGTTCGTAGATACCGAGATTAATTAAATTATTAGCCAAATGGGGACCGACTAAAAATTCGGCCGAGAGATAACAAACGGTTCTGACATCTTTTTTTAGATAGGTTTGTTGGGTGGTTAACCAACGCTGCAATAAACGATCGCGGATGGTATAGGCTAGGGCCATGTAAAGATCGTTTTTGCTGGCTAATTCCGGTAATTTACCTTGAATATAGAGTAAATTATCCCTTAAAGCCCGTCGGATAGTTTCTGTGTCTAATCCCGTTCTGTCATCTTCGATGATAATCGGACAAACAAAACTCGTGTCTGGAGATGTATCCATAGGAGTGTTTTTACTGAAGATTGGCTGCTCTTAGTCTAAGATAACCCGCGCTGAAATTGTATCAAGAAAAGCTTAAATCTTGACTAAGATTAAGGTATAGTAATGACATAGTTAATAGGAAGTGAAAACAGGGGAAAGTTTGAGCAATGCGTGCTTTTGTGACGGGTGGAACGGGTTTTATCGGGGCGAATTTAGTGCGATTGCTTTTAGTCGAAGGCTACCAAGTGCGCGTCCTCGTCCGTCCCCAGAGTAATCTCAGAAATTTGCGGGGTTTAGACGTGGAAATTGTCCGGGGTAATTTAAATGATGAGAACTTATTTAAATTAATGGTCGGATGCGAAGTTCTCTTTCATGTAGCGGCGCACTATTCTCTCTGGCAAAAGGATAGACATCAACTCTACCAAAACAATGTTTTAGGTACAAGAAATGTGCTAGAATCGGCGCATTTAGCGGGAGTTGCCAGAATAGTTTATACCAGTTCTGTGGCGGCTATTGGAGTGGGTAAAAAGGGTGAAAGTGTCGATGAAACTTATCAAAGTCCCGCCCATCAATTGGTGGGTTATTATAAAAAATCAAAGTATTGGGCAGAACAGGAAGCATTGAAAGCAGTGCAAAGAGGACAGGATATCGTTATAGTTAATCCTAGTACGCCCATAGGAGCCTTTGATCTTAAGCCTACACCCACTGGCGACATTATTCTCCGTTTTTTGCGGCGAAAAATGCCCGCTTATGTGAATACGGGATTAAATCTAATTGATGTGCGCGATGTGGCCTGGGGACATTTATTAGCTTTAGAAAAGGGCAGAACTGGCGAAAGATATATTTTAGGTCATCAAAACACTTCTTTAAAAACTTTGTTGACAGAATTAGCCGAAATTACCAGCATAAATGCCCCGAAAATTGTTTTACCTTTTTGGATTCCTTTACTAATAGCTTGGCTGGATGAAAAAGTTCTTCCTGTCTTCGGAAAATCGCCCTCTATACCCCTTGATGGCGTGAAAATGTCAAAACAGTCCATGTACTACGATTCCTCGAAGGCAGTGCAAGAACTGGGCTTACCGCAATCGCCGATTAGACAAGCTTTAGCTGATGCTATCGATTGGTTTCAAACCAATGGAGACATTACTTATTAAGACTGAGTAGGAAGGGAAAAAGATGGTCTCAATTGTGCTGAAATGCTTAAGTAGTTAGGTGTTAAAAGTTGTCAGACACCCCCCTTATCAAGGTAGTAGGGTTGATTCATGAATCAACCCTACTATGAATCAACCCTAGGGACAGGGGGGATCAGACGCAAAATCTATTTAATAATTCATCTAGGAAAACCTGTTCTTGCTAAAATAACTCCAATTTTAAGCGCAATCATCCCCCCAAAAACACTGCCGAGCCAATAAATTAAACCGAAAGTCATGTTTCCCTGCTCTAAAAACTTGTTGACTTCCAAACTATAGGTGGAAAAAGTTGTATAGGAACCACAAAAACCCGTGGCAATCATCAATCCTAATTCTGGGGCAATTATGCGAATATTTTCCCTAACCATAGTAAAGATATAGGCAATAACTAAACAGCCAGAAAGATTAACAAAAAATGTTCCTAAAAATCCCCATTCTTGACCGAAAATACTTGTAATTAATTCTCCGATATAAAAACGACTCAAAGCCCCAAAAATAGCCCCAATCGCCACGAATAAACTATAACGTCCCCTGAAAAAATTCATGCTGTCTGTCCTGCCCTTAAATAGTAGATAAATTGGAGAATTAAGTAGCTGGTTATAATTAAATTAAAAAATGGATTTTAGGTTCGATCCCCCCTTAATCCCCCCTTGATAAGGGGGGCATCTGATAGTTTTTAACGCCTACCTACTTAACCTAGAAAAACTTGGGCAATGGCTGCCCCGATTCTCACGGCAATCAATCCGAAAATGATACTAGCAACGGCAAAAACAAGACTGAGAAAATTTTGTTGATTGCGCCAGAGGATCAGGATATCTAAACTATAGGTAGAAAAGGTGGTATAAGCTCCTAAAAATCCCGTTCTCACCATTAAATCTAGTTGGTGGGAATAAAAGGGAACACTGGGTAAAATAGCCCAAAAAAAGCCGATAGCTAGACAGCCAGTTAAATTAATAATAAAGGTTCCATAGGGAAAGCGCAAGCCGAATTTTGCTTTTGTCCATTCGGTAATATGATAACGAGATAACGCCCCCGGAACCGCTCCTGCTACAATTGCGAAAACATCGTTCAAATCTGACATTGTCTCTAATTTTTTTGCTATCTTTGCCTAGGCTCTATGATAATTGATGCGGTTATCGATCGCATGGCCGATATTTTCAGGGGTGTTATTGTTGAGGACAACCCTCTGACTTTAAAATAAAGGGATGAAAACTCAACCGCGTAAACGTTTTGGACAACATTGGTTAAAAGATGAATCGATACTCGATCGCATCATCAGCGCCGCTAATTTACAATCAGAGGATCGGGTATTAGAAATCGGTCCGGGTACAGGCATTTTAACCCGTCGTCTTCTCGATGGCGCTCAATTGGTTGTCGCTGTAGAAATCGATCGAGATCTATGGACAATTTTAAATAAAAAATTTGGCCAACAAGATAACTTTCATCTCATCCCAGGCGACTTTCTTACCCTTAAACCCGAGCAACTGCCGCCAGTTAATAAGGTAGTGGCTAATATTCCCTATAATATCACCGGTCCGATCCTGGAAAAGCTGCTCGGTTCGATCGCCCATCCCTTCACCCCCCCTTACCAGAGTATTACCCTCTTAGTCCAGAAAGAAGTCGCCGAAAGATTAGTCGCTGTCCCCTCCACCAAAGCTTACAGTGCTTTGAGCGTCCGCATTCAATACCTTGCCGATTGTCAATGGATTTGTGATGTCCCCCGGCGGTCTTTTTCCCCACCTCCCCAGGTTGATTCGGCGGTAATTCAGCTTTTACCCCGTGTTTTGCCGAAAAATGTCAGTAATGCTGCCTTTTTGTCCACTTTAATTAGCTGGGGTTTTGCCAACCGGCGCAAAATGTTACGCAATAATCTAAAAAATTATCTAGATAGCGATCGATTAAGCCAAATCCTGACACAATTAGAGATTAATCCCCTCGCTCGCGCCGAAGATCTCAGTTTATCGCAATGGATTGACTTGGCGGAAAAATTAGGTCAATTGCCAAAATTTTAGATTTTTTTTCTTGACAAATGCACAGTTATACCCTTCTAGCCCCCGCTAAAATTAACTTATATCTAGAAATCGTTGGCGATCGCCCCGATGGTTTCCACGAGTTAGTGATGGTGATGCAGACGGTGGCATTATGCGATCGCATCACTCTCCGGCCCAACGGATTGCAGGAATTCCGTCTCTTTTGCCATCATCCCCTCGTCCCCCAAGATAGCAGTAATCTCGCCCATCGCGCCGCCACTTTGATGGCGAGGGAATTCCCCCGCATCTTTGCCAATTACGGCGGCATCGATATCAGCATCGACAAATATATTCCCGTGGCTGCCGGTTTAGCGGGGGGGTCCACCAACGCGGCGGCGGTGTTAGTCGGCATCGATTTAATCTGGGAATTAGGCTTAACCCGTCCGGAATTAGAAACTTTGGCGGCAAGATTGGGCTCCGATACTTCCTTTTGTGTGACAGGAGGAACGGTTATCTGTACGGGAAGGGGAGAAATTCTCGATCCTATCGCTCCTCTAACCGGATTATGGGTGATTTTAGCCAAATACGATCATTTATCCGTTTCTACACCCTGGGCCTACCAAAGCTATCGGCAAAAATTTCAAGATACCTATCTGTCTTCTCCAGAGGAATTTCATCACCGTCGTCAGCAGGTGAGTTCTGGGGCTTTGGTACAAGCGATCGCCCAGAAAAAACCGGCCGCTATCGGCAAATTTATCCACAATGACCTCGAAAAGGTGGTTTTACCCGAATTTACCCTCGTAGCCGAGTTAAGACAGGTTCTGGGCGATTTAGGCGGCTTGGGAACGATGATGTCAGGCTCTGGCCCGACGGTTTTTACTCTCTGTTCATCTCAGGAAGTGGCGGAAACTATCGTTAAAGAGGCCCGGGAAATTCTCGTCGCTCCCGATCTACAATTTTGGATAGCTCCAATCACCGATACAGGCATTCAAGTGACTTGAGAAAATGACAATTAACCGCCTTTACCAAGACAACCAAACTCGCGGAATAATTGCCTCTCGATCGCTCATTTCTCGCCTTAAAATTTGCCAAACCTGCTGAAACCATTGTCGCACTTCACCGCTAGAATTACCCCGATAACGACACAAAAGACCATCTCCTAAAGTGTTAGTAACTCCCATCTCCCCTTCTAGGGAAAAATCTCTCACTTTCTCAATTAAATTTCTTCCCACTGGTTGACCGATATAAACTAAAGTACCGATCAGGGCGCTATCATTTAAACCAGAAAATCCCTCGATCATTTTACCACCCAACAGGCAGGAGCGATCAAGCCATAAAGGTTGTCCAGATCGCCAAATTTCCCAATTAGAATGCCATTCTCCCGCTAAAAATTTCTCCCCTCGCGCACTGCGACCAAAACGGGTAATTTCCCATCCCAACCAACTGCTATTTTCCCCTAAATCCACTCGCAAATGTTGGCGAAATGCTGCACCATTAAAGATAATTGTTTCTTGGGGTAGCCATTCTAAACCGGCATTGTCATCGATTTTAATCTCGATTAATTGCTGTGCCATCTGACCATTACTCTGGTAAACTTTTCCAGCAGAAGCAGTGGTAATCAGGGCATTAGTAGCGGCTTGGAGATGAATTTTTTGTTGAAGAACATCACCCCCAACTATTCCCCCCGCCGTGTGTAAAATCACCGTGTGACAAAGGTTTTTTCCCTCGGGATAAAAAGGTCTTTGTACTTTTAAAGGGGCGGTAGCATAGAGGTGATTAATCTCGGTTGCGAGATTTTTTTGCTTGTAAATTAGTTCTAGGTTTCCCTGCCACATTATTGATCCTCGGTCATGGTTTCTAGAAATTGCCGATAATTTTCGGGACTGAGATTAATTTTAACTTCTATTTGCTGTTCTTTATCCCTGAACAGTAAAATATATTCACTTGCCGCTTTTTTGCCGACCATGAGAGGATTTTTTAGCTCGAATTTTTGATAAACCAGATGGGGTTTCGTCACCCGAATAACTAAACTAGCTTGGGATTGGGGATAAATATATAACTGCTCCTGTTCCCGATCTAAAATTAATTGTTTAGGTGTCATGCTTCTTTCGTCAGCAAAAGTAGATTTATGCCAATAGAGGGTAATCCCACGAATTTGGGGCATTTGAATGCTAAATTTTTCATCAAAACCTTGCCGCTCCCAATTAATATCTTCCAGAGAGCCAGTATCGGGAATTAAACGCTGTTGCCAGAAGACTTCCTTAAGATTTAAATCTTGCCACCATTGGCTAATAATTTGGAAATTCTCCAGATTATCGGGGTGGGGATTGGCACTTTGCCAGAGGAGAGGAGTAAGCATTTTGGGGGAATTTTTGCGCTCGGAAAATCAGGATAATAGCGTTCGCTAGAGTTAAGGGATCATTAAGCTCAATCATCATCGATTCTTGAGCTGCCGATCGGGCCATAATATTAACTCTCGATCGCATTTTTATTTTATCCTAAATTATCGAGGGAAAAACTGCTAAAAGTGGTCTTCATCGGCGATCGTCAGCCGCCAGCCCAGAAAACTGAGGGAAGATCAGATAGCATTCCCACAATTTTGCAGGTTGAAATTCTAACACCGACTAACCGGTGCTTAGGATACAGGTATGAGGTAATCATCCCCTTTTCTATGGACGATCTAGACACAGACGTAGATGATACCACGGACGATAATTCCGAGGATAGTTCCTTTTCTTGGAATGATTCTTGTCAGTATATTGATGGAGATCAAGAACTTCTCTGGAAAACCGAATTTGGACTAACAAGCTTTAATAATAATGGTGAGCCAATATTTGTTTGCTATTCTTGGCAATACTACCTTGCTGCGACAGTCAAATATACCTGGAAATTCATCGCTAAATTTACCTCCAGAAATGCAGTGGGTTTATGCTATTTTAAAAGGGATTCGTCTTCTTGGCAAAGCTCCGATCCGTCGCACATCAAGACGACAGCCTTCCTTATTAAAGGTGGCAAGTCAGAAGATTATCGATTTCTCAACGTTTGTTTCTGGCACTTTTTTGCCTAAAAAAGTGGCAAAACCGTTTTCTAGTAAGGCTTTCAGTAATTTTCAGCAAGCCCTAGATAAGTATTTTGACTCACGCCCCTTCCTCTTTTGAGACGTTGTGACACTTAGGGTGCGGAATGTGGGTTTTGAGATTTTGTCCCTTGCTCGGCTGTCAAAATGGTAAAAGCGGAAGACCGGCTGGATTCCCTAAACAAATAAAAGCAGCCCAATACTTAGGAGCTTCATAAGGGCGTTCTAAATCAGATTTTTGACTTAATTCACGCAAATGGGCAGCAGTTCCTATACTGTGTTTTTCTGCCGATTTGATGGCATCTTCCGTTAGCCATTGGGAACGCATTTTGGCGATGGTGAGACGCTGGAGGCTAGATTTGGCTTTTCTCAAAGCTTCTGCTTTGCTAAGTTTGGCTTTCAGGAGATAATAATAGAAATACTGCATTAAGATAGTGGTAGCCACATCCTCCACTTTCCAAAGGCTGATAATAACGGTTTTTGCTCCTGCTTGGATGAAGGAACGACGCAAACCGATGAGGGTTTCTCCTGTGTAGAGGTCTCCTAAGGCGGTTTCACAGGCGGATGTTACTACTAACTCTGTCCCTGCTAAGTTGATAGATTGCACGTCTAGGGAAGTTAATAAGCCATCTTCGGCTTCTTCGGGTAGTTTACCGCCGTTTAACATCGTATTCACCCCCGCAAAGGCTAAACCTGAACGCAACAGGGGATTTTGCCTGGTGCCGACTTGGAATCTTTCTGAGGCGGAAAGACTCGATAACATGAAGTTTTGGTTAATTGTGTCCAGTTCGGGGGTTATATCGCCGAGAAAGTAGCCATGAGTAGCGATATGGAGAATATACGGGGCTTTTTGGGCTTTGGAGACAAGAGGTTTTAAAGCTTTGGCGGCGGTAACGGGTTTGACTCTGAGTATTTTAGCGATTTTTTCGCCTTCGATTTCGGTGCCGGGGAGGGAGTTGAATATTTGTCCTTGTCTAGAGGTGGCTAAATTGCGTAAGGATGGTTTAAAGGGGAATTTTTCCTCATTTTCGGCAGTTGAGGGCGTGTTTTCGGGACTAGCTAAGTTATAGTCAGGGTTAGCGATAACGAGAGGATAGGTGACTTTTGCGGGAATTTTGGCTTTAAAGCGCAGGATATCTCGTCCTACATTTAAGAAGTTGCAGCGATATTCATCCATTAAGTAGCTGCCTTTATCGGTGGGTAAAATTTCAAAGGGTAAGCAGTTTAATTCGCCATCGGGACAGATAATTAATTCTTGGGTGAGATAAGGCTCGATTTTGTCAAATATAAGCTTGCTTAGTTCAATTTTTGGCGATATATCCTCTTTTTTCTTAAATACGGCCACACTTAATCCTCGTGGGTTTTCTACCGATTCCCGAAACTCTTTCACTAATTTGTCTATGGGTTCAGCTTCTCCTAAATCTATCATAGTTAGCTGTTCTGGGGCTTGGGCAGGTAGGATAAAGGCGAGATAGCGAGGGGGAAAGGATGCAGCGTCACCGTTGGCGGGAATTGCCGGAAAATTGTAGTTATTAAACCTGAAAAATTCAATTAGAGTAGTTCCTTGTGGTAATTCTAAGGCGATGGTACGAAAATCAGCGTTTTGCAGTTCTTTTTCGAGGTTAAGTTCGGGGATATTTAATTCTCGTTCGAGGTTTTCTGCTTGTTGTTCGAGGGATTTAATTTCTTGTTGGTAGTAGGGAAGTTGTTCGGGGGTGGGTATATCAAAACAGCGTTTGGCGAGTTGTTGCCTAATTTGTTGCCATTGTTGGAGTTTGGGGGCAAGATGGGCGTATTGTTGGGATAATAGGGCGATTTTTTGCAGGATGGCGGTTTCGGTTGCGATCGCTTTTCGTCTTAAGATGAGGTTATAGGCAGATTGTACCGCTTCGGGGCTATTAGGAAAGTGTTGGAAAACAAGGGAGAGAAATGTTTCTACTATATGGTAGTTTTTGGCAAGATAGTTGATGCGTTGCTTATCGGTGCTAATGCTAAAGATGGTCGAGATAGTTTTTAAATCAATATCTGCCGCTTCTTGCATTAATTTTAGTGCTTCTTCTGGGCGGTTGGTTGCTGTGTATAAAAGGGCTAAATTATTGAGAAAAAGAGCATAATTAGGGTGATCAGTACCTAAACTTTTACCATGAATTTCGAGAGCTTGTTGAAAGAGAGGTAAAGCTTGCTCATACCGTCCCATTGACCGATATAATGCGGCTAAGTTATTCAGAGAAGTGGCATAGCCAGGGTGGTCAGTACCTAAACTTTTACCACGAATTTCGAGAGCTTGTAGAGAGAGAGGTAAAGCTTGCTCATACTGTCCCATTGACCGATATAATCCGCCTAAGTTATTCAGAGAACCAGCATAGTCAGGATGGTCAGTACCTAGAATTTTACTACGAATTTCGAGAGCTTGTAGAGAGAGAGGTAAAGCTTGCTCATACTGTCCCATTGACTGATATAATACGGCTAAATTATTCAGAGAATCAGCATAGTCAGGATGGTCAGTACCTAGAATTTTACTACGAATTTCGAGAGCTTGTAGAGAGAGAGGTAAAGCTTGCTCATACTGTCCCATTGACTGATATAATACGGCTAAATTATTCAGAGAATCAGCATAGTCGGGGTGGTTAGTACCTAAACTTTTACCACGAATTGCGAGAGCTTGTTGATAGAGAGGTAAAGCTTGCTCATACTGTCCCATTGACCCATATAATACGGCTAAATTATTCAGAGAACTAGCATAGTTAGGGTGGTCAGTACCTAAACTTTTACTACGAATTTCGAGAGCTTGTAGAGAGAGAGGTAAAGCTTGCTCATACTGTCCCATTGACTTATGTAATACGGATAAGTTATTCAGACAAGTAGCATAGTCAGGGTGGTCAGTACCTAAACTTTTACCAATAATTTTGAGAGCTTGTTGATGGAGAGGTAAAGCTTGCTCATACTGTCCCATTGACTTATATAATCCGGCTAAGTTATTCAGAGAACCAGCATAGTTAGGGTGGTCAGTACCTAGAATTTTACCACTAATTTCCAGAGCTTGTTGATGAAGAGGTAAAGCTTGCTCATACTGTCCCATTGACTCATATAATAGGGCTAAGTTATTCAGACAATTAGCATATTCAGGGTGGTCAGTACCTAAACTTTTACCAACAATTTCGAGAACTTGTTGAGAGAGAGGTAAAGCTTGCTCATACCGTCCCATTGACTTATATAATATGGCTAAAAGATTCAAAGAATAAGCATAAATAGGCTCATTAGTTAGTGAGTAACTTTTGGCTAAATCACAGGTTTTTTGAGCGAAGATAATCCCTTGCTCATATTGCCCCTGCTGATATAGCATTCCTAGGGTTTGGTTATACTGTTGTATCTGGTTAATTATGGATTGATTGATGTTACTATCTTCCTTTAATAAACTAAGTTTTTGTTGCTGATTATTGTTGCTGATTGATCAGAGTGATTAATGGGTTTTTCCACCACCTTAAACCGCTTATAAAACACCTCACTATTACCCTGATTACCCTGAATAAATATCTCCTACAATAAGTTGTTAAAAACCTCCGTATTGTTCCAACGATAGATACTGAAATCTCGACGATCAACAGTTAATATTCTTCCATGTCCTAGATGCTCTGCTAATACAATCAAAGAAGCGTCTGCCATATCCATCGGTAAGTTAGCGTAACGATCCATTAATTCAATCATTCGTTCAATATGATGATTTTGTAAATGAAATATTTCAAAGTTATCGTTAACCAATCCCTGCAAAAAGTTGATTTGCGCCTGATTACCTATTCTGGCTAAGAGTAAATAACAGGTTTCGGTGATAACAGGATAGGTGGTAATTAAGGCTTCATTTTGACTATAAATAGTTTGAATGGCTAACGAGTGATCTTTGTCTTTTCGATTGCCAAGAGCGAGAAAGAATCCTGTATCAGCAATGATCATTTTTTTCGGATAGGAGTGAATGCAAAATGTTTTCTGAGTTTTCGGCAAAGTCAGCCTCTGCTTCAAAGCTACCGATAAAGGAACTTTGTTTTAATTTAGCTAGGGGATCGTGTGTTTTTTCTTGGAGTTGTTGATAGCGTAGTTCAATGGCTTGTTGAATGGTTTCTAAAGTATTTTCTTGGGTGGTTTGTTGAATATAGGCTAGTTTTTGAGCGTGTTCATCGTCTAGTTGAATGGAAATTTGCATTTTTTTTCCTATTTTATGGGCAATTACTGTTGACAATGGGCAAGGGCGATCGCTGGCATGATGCGATCTAGTTATACTATTGTATCTGGTTAATTATGGCTTGATTCATGTTACCATTCTCCTTGAATAAACCAAAGTTATTACGACATTTTATTAAGAACTTGTAATATTTTTTGAGCTTGTGTTTTATCTCCCTGTTGCTGAAATAAAGTTACTGATCTTTGTAAGTCAGGGATTCGTTATTTGATAATCTCCTGACATTACATAGACAAGCCCCCACAGGTTATAAGCATCCGCTACTTATTACTACCATTGATTCACTCCGATCTTTTTTTCTTTGAGAGTACCCAATAGGCTTGGAGTAAGAGCTATCGTGTAGTGTGTATTCTCAGGAATAGTGATCACCTTGTCAATTTTGCTGTAGGATGCGTTAGCACCAAACAGATGTCTATCTCCATACCATTTTTTACCCGTAGCCAACTTTATTATATATTGCCCCGGTGGAATGGGTGTTTCGTAGGAATGCCCCTTTAATATCAAGAACCAACAGATCAGTTTACGGCTAATTTTATCCTCTAACTTTATCACCATATTTTCCGCACCAGATGGCGGTATAATTTTGAGGATACTACTCGCAGATTTCCGATCAAAGTTGTACACTCCCTGACCATTCTCAGGAAAGAATACTCTTGATCTTGAAACCCTTGCAGGTTTTTTATTGGGTGGAACTTTTGCGGGTTTGCTATTGGGTGGAACTGGAACTTTTGCGGGGTTGCTATTGGGTGGAACTGGAACTTTTGCGGGGTTGCTATTGGGTGGCTGTTGTTGCGGGAATTGATTATTGTAGGCAATTTCTCGGTTACTAATCGCTTGACTGAAATTAGGATTAAGGCGGATAGCTCGGTCATAATCTGCGATCGCTTTTTGATAATCTCCTAACTTATCGTAGAGAGTTGCTCGGTTATAGTAAGCTTCTGCTGAGTTGGGATTAAAGCGAATATATTGGTTATAATCAGCAAGGGCTTTCTCATATTGCTGTAAACGACTATAGGCGATGCCCCTGTTGCCATAAGCTTGAGCATAGTTAGGATTAAGTCTAATTGCTTCATTAAAATTATTAATGGCAGCCTCTAAATCACCTTGTTGTAGTTGTTTTACTCCCTGATCCAAAAAGTCCTGAGCCGTTGAGGGGGAATTGACTTGAGCGATGGCATTTACAGGCAAATATTGAATGGGTAGAGGGAGAGAAACAAAGCCCAAACCGAGAGATAGGGTCACTAAAATAGAGGAAAGAGGTAGAGACATGATTGATGGCCTTTTGATCAAGTATTGTAGGTTTACATTGAGTTTATTGCTGTAATTTTTTGATAGTTTCTAATATTTTTTGATCCTCTCCTTTAATAAACTAAGTTTTTGTTGTTGATTATTGTTGCCGATTGCTCAGAGTAATTAATTGTTTGTTCCACCACCTTAAACCGCTTATAAAACACTTCACTATTACCCTGTTGACCCAATTTAATAAATATCTCCTCAAGACGCTCTTGACTTAAAATAATATCTGTAGGGTCAGATTCCCCATTAACCCAAGATAAATCAATGGGTTGCTCTGTGACAATTGCCAGAAAATATTCATCTCCTACTGCATCATATTGGAAAAATCGAGCTAGTCCTTCAGACGGAGGTAAACGAAGTCCTTCTGACAGCTTAGTATAAGGAACATAGGCAAATGCTCTTGAAGGACTAAAGAGATAAAAATTTCCTTCTACAGTCTCATTAATTAACAATAAATATTTACCATTTTCAGGTAAATCAACCCATAAATAATGGGGCTTGTTAAGATAAATATAATTACCCTTATCTGGCTCTGGCTTAATTACAGTACCATTCATAACTAGACCCCTTTTTGAACTACCGTTTGAGGCTCCTCCATTAGGGGATTTTTCTACCTCAAAATTTTCATTAATATCCAGCATCGTTAACTTATTACAAGCAGGTGCAGCAACTTCTTTTGCTAATTCCCAACCCATCCGAGGAAATTTTTTCTCCCATAACCATTGATAAGTCACTTGATGAGGTTCAATTGAATTCTGAGGTTTTCCTTTCTTCTCATATTTAGTAGTAATTAAATTGACACTTAATTCTAATCCATCGTCTATCATCGCTTGTTTAAACACATCTACCATTATTCTCCTAATTCTTTTCGCATATTCATTAATAGTTGCTTCCGTATAATGAAGATTATGCTTATCTTTCATTATTTCGACAATTTCACTTCTTTTTTTATCTTGATTTTTTGGATGATATAGAAGTTGAAATAAACAACTATGATCTTGATTTTTTATCAAACCAGTATTTTGCAAGATCCAGTTTAGAAATGCTTTTTGCAATAGGTCTTTATCTTTAGTCCCTATCCTGTCAGGAATGCCAACCATTTTTAGTTCAAAAATAATCAAAAAATTAATGGAGATATTTAAAGATTACATCATTTCCTCTAATTTGTCAATATTTTGATGAGAAAGAGAAAGCAATGTTATTAATTGTTATTAAAAGTTATGTACGGTTATTTAGAGCTATTTAGAGTTATTTAGAGTTGTTGGCTGATACCAATTTGTTATTCAGTATCTATTGAATGTTATTTGATCTGAATGTTTGACTTGAATCATCAACTAATTAATTCACAGGAGTTGACAGCTAATGCCAGTTTACAACGGTACAATTTACAATGACCTCTTGTTCGGCAGTTTCGGTAATGACACCCTTTACGGGAATGAAGGGAATGATAGCATTTACGGCCAAGGAGGCAACGACTACATCGACGGTGGAATAGGCAACGACTACATTGATGGTGGAGATGGTGCAGATAACATCTTCGGCCGCGCTGGAAATGACAATGTCTTCGGCGGAAACGGTAGTGACTTGCTCATTGGCGAAGCAGGTGCTGACACTTTATCAGGCGGAAACGACAATGATTATCTCTTTGGCGGAGCCGACAACGATGTTTTATTAGGAGGCGCCGGGAATGACTTTGTCTATGGCGGCTATGGCAATGATATCCTCACTGGCGGCACTGGTGCCGATGTCTTTTATTTCGGTTCTCTTCTAGAAGGAGTTGACGTAATCAAGGATTTTCAGTGGATAGAGGGCGATGTCATCCAGATCAGTAAGTCCGGATTTACTGCTAGTAGCCTTAGCCAATTTAACTACAATAGCTTAACAGGTGGGTTAAGTTTTCTTGGGCAACAATTCGCAACCATTGAAAATCGCCCCGCAGGGTTTGCTGTCTCTTTCGATGTTCAGCTTGTTTAATTGGGAGTGGGCGGGCGAATCTTTTGGTTCGCCTGTTCCAGACGACTGGGCAATTTTTGCTCACTGATCAAACTAAAAGCATGAACCTTGTTCTCAAGGAACAAAAGATAACGAACAACAAAAAAAGAATTAATTTTTGAGGAGCAACAAAAATGTTCAATCCCTGCAACCCCAAATATCCCTTATTTACTTTTGCTATTGCTTTATTCGTTGGCGGTATTACTAATCCAAGCAGTGCAGCAGAGTTTAAATTTCCTGATCAGGTTGATATTTACGTTAAATCCTTAGGAGGTGGTGCTGGTGCCAATTCTGAGTTTGGTCTTGGGACTACTTCAGAAAACTTTGTTCCAGTTCTTTCAGGATTGCCGAATAATCCATCAACAAACAGTGAGGTTTTTTTGGGGTCTTTTAATCCAGATTAACCAATTCCACTGGCAGTTCTAACTAACTGGAATGGTCAAAGTTTTTTCACTACAATTGGAAGCACAGATATTGCTTCAAAAATAGTTTTTTCAGATCTAGATAATAGCCTTGGTTTCGGAGGAAATACATTTGAGTTACTAGATACTAATATCTTCTTAGCTCATCTTGATGACGCTGCATCTTTCACTGTAGTTGACATCCTCACCGCCGTAAACGGACGGTGATTCCCAAACCTCACGATTTAGGTTTCTGCTTCTTTCCCTTGCGGGGTTCCGCACCTGCCTTAACAGATTTACTCTGTTCTGGTCTTATGGTCGCTCTACAGACTGACACCGCAAGCCCTGCGGCCAAAATATTTTTACTAGCGTTAATATCTCGGTCATGGTGAGTCCCACAGTCTGGACAGTCCCACTCTCGAACATTTAACGGCATTTTTTCAGCAATATACCCGCAATTACTACATCTTTTAGAGCTAGGAAACCATCTATCTATTTCGATGTAATTTCTCCCATACCAACGGCATTTATAGGCTAATTGTCGGGTGATTTCTCCCCAACTAACATCAGATATTGCCTGAGATAATTTCGGGTTTTTGACCAGATTCTTGACGGCTAAATTCTCAACCACAATCGTTTGGTTTTCACGAACTAATTGAGTGGTTAGCTTGTGTAAATGGTCTTTTCTGCTATCGGTGATTTGAGCGTGAATCTTGGCTACTTTGATTCTTGCTTTTTCCCTATTTTTTGAGCCTTTCTGTTTTCTAGAAAAATTTTTCGCTGCTCTTCGCAACCTCTGATAATGTTTCTTAAAATGCTTAGGATTAGATACCTTGTCTCCATCGCTGGTAATTACTAGGCTACTAATTCCTAAGTCAATTCCGATGGCTTTATCGGTTGGGGGTAATGGCTTAATTGTTGGGTCATCAAATCTAATTGAGATATGCCAACGTCCAGAAGGATGTAATCTGACTGTTACTGTGCTTGGTTCACAGCTTTCTGGTATTTGTCTTGA
>NZ_JACJSW010000177.1:0-10280 GCF_014698375.1 Microcystis flos-aquae FACHB-1344
CCTGTTTGTGCTTTAAGTCGTTCCCTGTATGGATTTCAGCTACTTTTGAGCTTAGGTACTCTCATCGAATTTTATTTTAAGTTAATTATTTGCATAACAATTCCCGAAGAGCCCTCTATTCTAACTAGGTCTGTTAATAATGTCAAGTCAGTTGCGAAAAGAAAGAAACTCTGTTTCCGATCTAAAGATACACTTGGTCTTTGTGACAAAATACAGAAGTAAGGTTTTTACTGGTAAAAGTCTGACTTTGGTTGAAAACTCTTTTAGGGAAGTTGCGGAAAAAATGAATTTTCAGATATTGGAATTTAACGGGGAGTCCGATCATGTCCACGCATTGATTGAATACCCGCCGAAACTATCTATTTCTGTAATGGTCAATTCTTTAAAAGGAGTCTCTAGTCGTAGGTATGGACAAGCTGGATATCCTAAGCCATACGGGAAAGACGCTCTTTGGTCGCCCAGTTATTTTGTATCTTCTGTAGGAGGTGCGCCACTGGAAGTTCTTAAGTCCTACATCAAAAATCAGGAAAAGCCGTCGTAAAACGACGGGGTTTTAACCCAAATTTTCGATAAAGTTAGTCTAACCAAACCAGCTTTAATCCTTGCGGCAAAGCTTTCCTTTTCGTCCCTATTTCTTTCGCTCGTTAATTTCTCTGAGAACCCCTATATATATTTAGGCACGGATTCCCATTATATAAAAAGTATAAGTCAAGTCTTGGCTTTTGTCAAGCATTTTGGTTGAGATTCTTTTGGGTGTAAGCTGTACTGAATTTAAATTACTTGTTGAGATAAGGCACTCTTGCAATAGGTAAGAGGAAGGTATAGGGGAAGCGCGGAGATGGGTTTTAAAGTTCGATTGGGAGTTCATAAGAACAAATGTATTAAATTTAAATCCCCCTTAAAAAGGGGGATTTAGGGGGATCAAATTTTTGTCAGTCCTTTGGGATGCTTTTGGGTGCGTTACGCTTCGCTAACACACCCTACATTTATATTTATTTGATTTCTCCCTCTATTATCCTGATTTCCTCCTCGCTTAATCCATACAATTCATACACTATTTGGTTAATCTCTTTTTCTAACTCGCTGGTGTCGGCAGAATTATCTTCTGATTTCTTGGCTAAAATTTGGTTAACAAGAGTTTCAATTGTTTCTTGTGTTTTACTGTCTGCAAGTTTTATAGGTAGCTTTTCTACCGATGAAATTCTTACTTGTGGAAAAATATCACCACCTTGAGAATTTGTTTTTTGATAATAGAACTTGAACAAGGTAGAATTAAAAAGTCCTAAAACATATTTTGTTTTAAATCTTTTGTCTGTTATGTGTGTGCTATGTAAAGTATGCTCGTAATACTTTTTTTCATTGTCGTATGTTGCAATGATTTCCTTTGCTACAAATCTTGACAGAATTTTTTCACGTTTGAATATCTTTTCATCTCGCATCCAAAGACCTGCTCGTTTGCCGTTTTTTCTTTTTACTTCTTCTTTCATCATTTCTTCAGGTTTGTAATTCACCCAAACGTCTGTATCCAACAGTGAATATCTGGAAAGGTGTTTTCCAAAATAAAGTTTATAGCAATCCTTGTCTTTCTTTTTATCAATGTATAAAATGTCTTTGATTGTACCTGCAACAATTCCGTCTTTCACTTCTGCAATTTCTTTTAATTTCAGTGTATCTGCCTCAATTTTAGCAATGAGGTTATCAAATTTGGTATTTATTTCTAAACGAAAAATTATCTCCTTATCGTTCAAGATACTTGATACTTCAGTTTCTGAAAGCTGTTGCAATTCTTGCCTTGTGATTTTAAATGCTTTGTATTGTGCTTTTGTAGTGGGATAATTTTCTACAATTACACTATTTACTTGTGCATCTTCAAATACTTTTTCGTCAATTTTTACAACCGTAACTCCGTGATTATCGCAAACAATTTTACGAGCAGTAACAAATTGTTTGTTGTTTAAAAACTTTCCTGGAATAATGTAAGTGAAAACACCTGTTGGCTGTTTTATTTGCATTGCTTTCTCAATGAATAGAGAATACAAGTCAAATCTTCCAGTAGCCGTTTGATAAATGGTTTCGTAAAATCTTCTATGGTCCCAAGTTATATCTTCAATACTTATATAAGGAGGATTGCCAATTACCACATCAAAACCGACAAAATTCCCCTTATCGTCTAGAACTTCGGGGAACTCGAAGCGCCATTCAAAAGCATTATGATAAATCTTACCGCTTTCAATCTCCTCTAGTTGCGGACGTAATTTATCAATCTCATTCCTTAACTGACTAATCTTCCTTTCCCGCGCTTTCTTTTCCTTGGGTGACTCCTCAAATAACAAAATTTGATTCTCTAGACTATATAAATCCGTTTCCAAACCCCGCAAGCGCTTTTTCAGAGGATTATCTCCCTGTAAAGTCTGACGAAAACTACTCTTAATCTCACTTATCAATCTCTCCATCTCGCGCTTTTGCGATTTATCCTCCGCGTTGCGATAGACTCTCACCGCATCCTTATAACTCTCGATACTTAAACGACTTTTGCGGGAAAAGACTTGTAAATCATTGGATAACCCAAAGCGACTAATCAGAGAATTGCCAACCTTGATATTAATATCGATATTCGGTAACGTCTCTAACTCGTTATCTGCTTTGTAGTAAGCATTCTTGAGTAACTCAATCCATAAACGCAACCGACAGATTTTCACCGAGTTGGGATTGATATCAACTCCAAAGAGACACCCCTCAATCAGACGCTGTTTTTCCTGAAATAAAGTCTCCTGTACGCGCTGACTTTCTCGGTTGCGGGGATTATATTCAAACAGATTACCGTCATCATCGGTGACGATTAACTCATCGTTCACCACCTCAACCCGATAATCCCTGAGAGTTTTCCCCTCTTTATCCAATAAAATCTGTAACTCACTCTTAATCGCGATTATCTCGTTCAAAGCAGAAACAAGAAAATGTCCCGAACCCACCGCAGGATCACAAATTTTGAGACTATTGATAATAGCATTGGCTGCCGTTTTATCTTTGATGCGGTTATATACATCCTCGATTGTCTGACAATCCCATCCCTGACTCTGGTTAAATTTCTCTATCACTGCGCGTCGAATCGTTTCCCGACACATATACATAGTGATGAAACCGGGGGTGAAAAAGGAACCATCCTTATATCCGTTGATTTTCTCGAAGATTAATCCCAACACTGACGCATTGATAAGAGTCTTATTGTCCTCCTGTATCGCTTCCCCACCTTCGCTGCTAAAATCGTAGGCATTGAGAAACTCGAATAGGTATGCTAAAGCGTTGATTTCTCCTGTTCGCTTTTTCCCCTGACTATCCTTTAAGACTGTTCCCGCAAAAATCTCTAAATTCTCCGAACGCAGGTTACTGATGACTATGGTTGATTGTTCTAAGTCTGTCGGTTCAAATAGGGAACTGTTGAGATAGGGAACCTGAGTATGGGTATTCTGGATGTCTTTGCTTCTTTCTGACTGTTTTTTGGCTAAAACGCTGAAAAATAAGCGATTTAAGTCGTCATAGTTGGCAATTTTGCCTAAATTGAGAAACCCTAGGGATTTATCCCCCCAATGATACCTAATTATCTGCGCTTCTAATAGTTTGAGGAAGAGGATTCTATTTATCCAGGTTATCCCTAACTCTAAACCGATATTCAATAGTCTCTCCTCCTCCGTCTCCCCAAATTCCTCGGGATTGGGTAAACGAGAGATTTTATCTAAACTCTCTACTTGACTGATAGCGTTCTCTAGCAGCGAACCGGGTTGACGCGCTGCCGGTTGCAGACGTTGGATGAGTTTTTTCCCTCCCTCTTTTATCTCTGTCAATCCGATGATATGCAGCAGTTCACTATAAAAGTTTTTGTCGAGACTGTTGCTATCGTTCGCAAAGGGGAGTTTTAAGAGGTGTTCGGGAGAAAAGATTTTATAGAGACTGATAAGGTTATGTTCGTCCTCCCGGATGGTTTGGGTGTATTCCCGCAAGTCAAAATGGGTGTATGTCAGGGAATCGAGTCTGGAGTTCAGGAAGGGTTCTCCTATCTGTTTATAGAAGAAGTCGGTGGTTTTTCCCGTTAGTCTCCCCGTCTCAAAGTCATTAAACTGTCTGACAAGTTCCTGATTTTGTGCGAATAGTCTCTCGAAGATATTCCCATCGAAGATAAACCACTCATATATATTGGTAGCAATCAGGTGTTTTATCTCTAGGTTTTTCTCGGTTATTCTTTCCCGTAGGAAGTAGAGGAGTAATTCTTGTAATGCTTTACAGTTGAGTTTGTCTCTCCGCAGCATCTCGCTTTTATTGCTGGGTTTCTTGACTTCCAATATCACCCCCACGGAATCCCGCGACTCTTTCCCATTATGGATGACTAAATCATTCCTTCCCTTGGTGTTGATGAAATGTTGGGGACTATAGTAGCTGTGTTTGAGAAAGTCTGCAAGCAGGTTTTTGTGGAACTCCTCCGATTCTGTCTCGTTTATACTCCCCAAAAGTTGTTCTAGGTGGGTTTGAAACTTCTCCACCTGACTACGACTCGGTTTGACTCTCAGGAATGCTTTGTTTAATGCTTGTCGGGGAGAGAAATTTTCTGTCTTCATACCTTATATCCTTATTCCTACCCATCCCGGTTTTGGAGTCTATTTTTTTCTCTCTTATCTTCCCTCAAAAACCATATATATATGGGCGCACGGATTTCCATTATATAAAAAGTCTAAAGCAAGTCTCGCCATTTGTCAAGGGTTTTGAGAAAAAAATCGAGCCGATTTTATAATCACCGTAACAACAATTCAGATCGTAGGGATAATTCCGTAGGGATAATTCCGTAGGGATAATTCCGTAGGGATAATTCCGTAGGGATAATTCCGTAGGGATAATTCCGTAGGGATAATTCCGTAGGGATAATTCCGTAGGGATAATTCCGTAGGGATAATTCATGAATTATCCCTACTCAGGAATGCTTTGTTTAATGCTTGTCGGGGAGAGAAATTTTCCGTGTTCATACCTTTATCCCTATTCCTACCCATCCCGGTTTTGGAGTCTATTTTTTTCTCTCTTATCTTCCCTCAAAAACCATATATATATGGGCGCACGGATTCCCATTATACATAAAGTCTAAAGCAAGTCTCGCCATTTGTCAAGGGTTTTGAGAAAATCTCCCCACTTCCCAAGATGTGAGGGAAATTGCCAGTAAGTTTGCAGGGGTAGAAAGGTTAAAGGAAGCGGTCGCAACGCGCTCGCTACGCGAGACCGAGCAGTTACAATTATTGTTATCTTCAGCTTGATCTTATTTTACTAAATAGCCAAAAACTAAAATAAGATTCCTATTTATTGTCCTGACAAGGAGATGAATAAATGAATAACTTTTCTGATAAACCCCATCGTCGTTCCTTAAGATTATCTCACTATGATTATTCTCAATCGGCTGCATATTTTGTGACAATCTGTATTAAAAATAGTGAAAATTTATTAGGGGACATACAAGATAACGGCATGAATCTTAATCAATTTGGTCAAGTTGTTAAGGATATTTGGCATAGTTTAGATACTCGTTATAAAGAAGTTATTTTAGATGAATTTGTGATTATGCCTAATCATATTCACGGAATAATATTTATTGATAACCCATTAGAGATAATTCATGAATTATCTCTACCAGAGGAAAGGCGAAAAATGTTGTTACCTAAAGTGGTTGGTTATTTTAAAATGAATAGTGCTAAACTGATTAATCAATTGCAGAGTACTCAAGGTCAATCGGTTTGGCAAAAGAATTATTATGAACATATTATCCGTGATGAGGTTTCCTTAACGAAAATTAGAGAATATATTGTTAATAATCCTTTAAAATGGCATCAAGATATCGAAAATCAGCAAGTCAAACCTAGTCAGGAGGAAGTTCAGTTTTGGCAAAGCTTCGGTAGAAAGGATTTATAATCACTGTAACAACAATTCAGATCGTAGGGATAATTCCGTAGGGATAATTCCGTAGGGATAATTCCGTAGGGATAATTCCGTAGGGATAATTCCGTAGGGATAATTCATGAATTATCCCTACTCAGGAATGCTTTGTTTAATGCTTGTCGGGGAGAGAAATTTTCTGTCTTCATACCTTTATCCCTATTCCTACCCATCCCGGTTTTGGAGTCTATTTTTTTCTCTCTTATCTTCCCTCAAAAACCCTATATATATGGGCGCACGGATTCCCATTATACATAAAGTATAAAGCAAGTCTCGGCATTTGTCAAGGGTTTTTAGAAAAAAGTTATTCGCTTTGATTTGGGAGATAATACTGGTGCTTTGGAGGATTTAAATATGGCTATTGCTCTCCAGTCTAACTATGCTGAAGCTTACTATAATCGAGGTTTAGTTAAGGAAAAAATGGGCGAGAAGAAAGAAGCGATTGCGGATGATCAATTAGCAATTAGTTATCAGCCTAATTATGGCGAAGCTTATTATAATTAGGCTCTTGCTACCTACGATGATAAAAATCCTAGTAGCCGAGTAGCGAGCCTTAACTCTTTGCAAAAAGCCGCTAATGCTTTGATAAAAACCGGTAATTTAGAACTGTATGAACGCACGGTAGAATGGATGCTAAAAATGCAGTAATTTGTCTAAAAAAATAAGCTCAGGTATGACATTCTCCGTCGCTTTAGTGCAGTAGGAGAGCGGGGAGAAGGGAGAAAAAGGCTGATAACTGATAACTGACGACCGGCTCCCCAAAACGAAAACTTCGTACCTCACCATGAAGATAGCTGCTATATCTAAAATCCTTATTCATCCCCTAAATAAGCTTCAATCACCGCGGGATTCTCCCTGACTGTGGCCGGGTCTCCCAAAGCGATTAACTTACCGAAATCTAACACGGCAATGCGATCGCATAATCCCATCACTAAAGGCACATGATGTTCGATTAACAGGACAGTTAAAGCTAAATTATCACGAATTTGTCGAATTAGCTGACTTAATGACCCCTTTTCGCTGGGATTCATCCCGGCTGCCGGTTCATCGAGGAGTAATAACTGGGGTTGCAAAGCTAAAGCGCGGGCGATTTCCAAGCGTCTTTGATCACCATAGGCTAAATTAGAGGCTTTCCGATTGCTTTGGTCAGTTAATCCGACTAAATCTAATAATTCCGCTGCTCTTTTATAGGTTTTTTCCTCCTCCCTTCTCGAAACCGGTAAACCGAAAATTCCCGTCCAGAGATTGGAGCTATTGTGAATATTACCAGCGATCGCCACATTTTCTAAAGCCGATAATTCACCAAATAAGCGCAAATTCTGGAAAGTCCTGGCAATTCCTGCCTGAGCGATCTGGTGAGGACGATAATTCGCCAGACTGTACCCTTGATAAATTAAATCACCACTCGATAGGGGGATTAAACCGGTGATCAGATTAAATAAAGTCGTTTTTCCCGCCCCATTGGGTCCAATTAAGCCAAAAATCTCGTTTTTTTGTACCTGAAAGGAAACCCCATCGACAGCGACTAATCCCCCAAATCGACGGGTTGCCCCCCGCACTTCTAATAAATTTGCCTGCATCCTTGTTAACAGATTAAATTAGTCGATTTTACTCCCTCAAGACTATTTAAAGTAAGCATTGCACCGACCAAAAAAATATTTGTCAGGAGATTTACCCTGAAAGAATCAGTTATCAAGATTTATCGGGCAGTTATTTTGATCGGGAAACATTTTACACAATCCCCACCAGATCAGCAAAACGGCTCACCACTACTAGCGAATCACTACCGATAACGAAAAACTGCCATAATTGCAGAAATGTCCTCATCTAGCCAAAAGGCGATCGCTATTGATGAAAAATGACGCTAAAATTATCGATCTCGTCATCCGGCTGTTTTTTCTCGGCCTGTTGTTATTTGCTGGTTTTACCCTGCTGCGTCCCTTCCTAACCATGATCCTCTGGGGAGCAATTCTAGCGATCGCTTGGTATCCGCTCTTTCTCTGGTTAAAAAAGTTACTCGCTGGCCGGGCGAAACTGGCCGCAGTTCTCCTCACCCTACTTTGTCTAGGAATTATTATCGGTCCGGTGAGTGGCATTGCAGCGGTTCTGGCGGGTAATCTGCGAACGATGGCCGAATATATCGATACTGGTGCGGTGCTGATTCCCCCTCCCCCCGCCGATGTGGCCACCTGGCCGCTGATCGGCGAAAGGATTGCCAGTCTCTGGCAGCAGGCATCGGATAACACGGGTCAATTTCTTCAACGCTTCGAGCCACAATTAAAAGAACTGGGGAAAATCTCCCTTTCTCTGGCCACCAGTACTGGTCTGACGGTGCTGAAATTTATCGCCTCGATTCTGATTGCGGCGGCCCTCACCCTCTCGGCTAAAAATCTGACTCACCTGATGAACCGGTTAGCGGAAAAGATTGCCCCAGGTCGAGGAATTGCGCTGGCCGGTCTTACCGCCTCCACCGTCCGCAATGTTAGCCGCGGTATTATTGGCGTTGCCATTATCCAGAGTCTTTTGATCGGCATCGGTTTAGTAACGGTGGGAACGCCTGCGGCCGGTTTATTAACTCTCCTCACCCTAATTTTGGGCATTCTCCAAATTGGCCCCGGTTTGATTGTCTTGGGGGCGCTCATTCACGCTTGGGTAACACTACCCAATTCCATCGCCCTCTTGTTTACCATCTGGATGATTCCCGCCACCTTGGTCGATAATTTCCTCAAACCGATCTTAATGGGGCGCGGCCTGCCCATTCCCATGGTGGTGATTCTGCTAGGGGTGTTCGGGGGAGTGATCGCCTACGGGATTATTGGTTTATTCGTCGGGCCGGTTCTGCTCGGTCTTGGCTACGAGTTAGTCAGGGCTTGGATTGGCGAGGATAGCGCCGAACCAGTGGTAAATAGCCATGATCAGTCAATCTAAGGGCGGATATGTCTAATTTTTACCTTGAAAAGGCTCACCGGTTTGGTAGTTGTCATCCGTGGCCACTACCCTATTTTTACCCGGAGTCGCTATCCTCAGTTTGGTCGCTTATGCAGAAACTGAATAAAATGCGTAAATATCTCCTACAGAAATAATCTTTGGCCTGTAATCGCTAATCTTTGCTTCTCCTCTCATCCCTTAACCCCCCAAATGAGCATTGCCAAATTAATTATCTCGATCATCGCTCGACTTTTCCCAGGGGCAATTTTCTATCAACCGACAGGAGAGAAAATTATCGCTCTTACTATCGATGATCTACCCACTCCCAACGATCTGGAAGGAAAATCCACCGATCGCATTTTAGCAGCGATCGCCGCTCATAATCGAGAAAAAGCCAGCCCGGCAACTGCCGTCAAGGCGACTTTTTTTCTGATCACAGGACACCTGCAACCGAACTGCACCTTGATTGAGCGTCTAATCGCCCAAGGTCACGAAATCGGTAATCACGGCAGCCAAGATCTCCGCACCAGTCAACTGGCTGCCGACGCTTTTGCCAGTCAGTTTCGGGAAGCTAACGATATTTTAAGTCGTCTTGCCGGTCAAGTGCCGCGCTGGTATCGTCCCGGTCAAGCCTTCTATAATCAATCTATGCGCTCGTTTTTGGGTAAATTCCCTGGCTACGAGTCCCGATTTGCCCTCGCTTCCATGATCCCTTTAGATACCAGAAAAGGAACGAATCATCCTCAATTTACCACTTGGTATATCTCGCAATTTATTTTCCCTGGGGCGATTTTAGTGCTTCACGGTGGGTTCCCCGAAAGAGATGAGAATACGGCGATCGTACTGAAGAATTTATTAGCTAAATTACACGATCGAGGTTATCAGGTGGTGACTCTCAGCCAATTAGTTGATCACAAACGTTATTAGGTGACATTTTCTAGGCATTAAGGACAAGAAAAGATCGCCAATTCACAAAAAGAAAGAAGTTTTATTTGAGAATTTCTGCCTTCTTATTGTCAAAAATATTATCTAGGGCTGGCTGAATAAATGTGAAATATAGACTAGGTAAGGGTCTTAGGGTCTTTTTTTGCTCCCACAGGTGCAAGATTTTGAGAGAATCATGTTTCAAAACCTTACATCTTCATCGGCCCGCGTCCTGTAGGGGCGAAGCATTCGGGCATAACCTATCGCTGAAACCGTAGATTTCCTATCCGAATGCTTCGCCCCTACTTTTTGCCGCAAACCCTATCTATAATTTTCATTTTCTCTAGGTTATACCAATTCTCCAAAATGTGACTACAGATAGGCTAGAATATCATATTAGTAGAGTTAAAGGAAAAATATGGCAGGAGTTTATAAGATAGAAATATCTGAAAGTGAAGCAG
>NZ_JACJSW010000178.1:0-65332 GCF_014698375.1 Microcystis flos-aquae FACHB-1344
AATGGCAGAGTTGGAAAAACAGATTAATCGACTTCCCCATTTGCCAAAGTGGTTTGTGGAAATCCCTTATCAAACCACTTGACTATTGGATCATCTTTTTTATGGAGTTCTCTAAAGGTGTAAAGGTTACTGCCGACCGCGCCAATTAAAATAACCCACACAAAAATCAGCGCGTTGGGATGCTAATAAACTTTTCTGTAAAATTGGCAATAAATGGGACTCAATATTATCAATAATACGCGGCATATTTTTAATCCGTAGGGTGCGCTCTTCGATAGCGTAACGCACCGACAATTGTGGTGGGTGATTTTGGTTATGGTGGTGGGTTACGCGTTGCTAACCCACCCTACTGATTTACTTAATCCAAACAGTTTTAACGTTGACAAATTCGCGGATACCTTCGACACTTAATTCCCGTCCAAAACCAGAACGTTTAATACCCCCAAAGGGCAAGCGAGGATCGGATTTAACCATACCGTTAATAAACACACAACCGGCCTCAATTTCGGTAATTAAACGCTCAATTTCTGCGGGGTTATTCGTCCAAGCACTAGAACCTAAACCAAAGGGACTATCATTAGCTAAAGCGATCGCTTCATCGATATTTTTGACTCGAAATAGTAAAGCCACCGGTCCAAAAAATTCCTCTTTTTCCCCCGGAGAACCGACAGGAATATCGGTTAAAATCGTTGGTAGATAAAAGTTACCTTTTCCCTCTAAACGTTGACCCCCCACAAGGACTTTACCACCCATAGCGACGGTTTTTTCGACTTGATGGGCAATTTCCGAGACGATCGATACCGTGGCCAAAGGACCGATATCAACAGTTTCATCGAGGGGATCACCCACTCTTAAAGCTTGGAATTTGGCCACTAATAACTGTTCAAATTGAGCGGCGACAGTTTCCATAACAATAAACCGTTTAGCGGCGATACAAGTCTGACCATTATTTAACAATCGCGCCGTCACTGCCGTAGCCGCTGCCGCCTCGATATCGGCAGTATCTAAAACGATAAAAGGATCACTACCTCCCAACTCCAAAACCACTTTTTTGATCTGTTTTCCCGCGGCGGCTGCTAAACTCATCCCCGCCGGTTCACTACCGGTTAAAGTGGCGGCTTTTACCCGTTCATCGTTAATTAAATCACTAACGCGATCGGCCCCGATCAAAAGAGTTTGAAAAGCACCTTCGGGAAAACCAGCTTCTAATAAAATTCTTTCCACCGCTAAAGCTGATTGGGGGACATTAGAAGCGTGTTTGAGTAGGCCGACATTTCCCGCCATTAAAGCGGGGGCAGCAAAGCGAAATACTTGCCATAAAGGGAAATTCCAGGGCATAACCGCTAAAATTACCCCTAACGGTTGATAACGGACAAAACTGCGACTAGCATCGGTGGCAATCAACACATCTTCCAGATAACCGGCGGCATTATCGGCATAAAAACGACAAACCAAGGCACATTTGAGGACTTCTGCGATCGCTGATTTGATCGGTTTCCCCATTTCTAAAGTCATGGTTTTAGCCAATGCCACCTGATCCCGTTCCAAAATATCCGCCGCTTGCCGTAACCACTGTCCCCGTTCACTGATGGCGGTCCGGCGATACTGCTGAAAAGTGGCCTCAGCTAGGGCCAATTTCGCCGCCAATTCCTCCGAGGTTAGAGGGGTAAAAGTCTTGAGAATTTCTCCAGTGGCAGGGTTAACTGAAGCGATACCCATATCCCAATTGTCTCCTATCGAGCGCTATATCTCTAGTTTAGTTCTCCGGCTGTCCCGCTGCTGACATAATTCGATCGCTAATTGGATCGCCGCTTGCATACTCTGGGGTCTAGCGATGCCAAGACCGGCGATATCAAAAGCCGTCCCGTGGTCTGGAGAGGTGCGAACAAAAGGCAAACCGATGGTAGTATTAACAGCACAGTCAAAAGCCATTAATTTCACGGGAATTAAGCCCTGATCGTGGTATAATGCCAGATATGCGTCGGCGGGTTGCCCTTGACCGCTAAACCAAGCGCGCCCCGGTTCCACCCAAAGCGTATCGGGGGGGACAAGGCCGATTAATTGGGTTTGCGGGTATTTCTGCGCCATTGACTGCAACCAAGGCTGTAACCAGTCTTTTTCCTCCCTTCCCAGTTTTCCCGCTTCGCCACTGTGGGGATTAAGGCCGGATATGGCGATTTTTGGGCGATAGATGCCGAAATCTAGCTTTAAAGACTCGATCAATAGATCTAGTTTTCGGGTCATCAGATCGGGGTTAAGGGCATCGGGAACTTCTCGTAGGGGGATGTGGGTAGTGGCGAGGAGAGTGCGTAAGTTATAGCCGGTGTGAGGGGATTTAGCGACGAATAGCATCCCATAACGGTTAATTCCCGCCATGGTAGCCAAAACCTCCGTTTGACCGGGGAAATCATAACCAGCCAACTGCCAACAGGATTTAGCGATCGGACCGGTGACAATACCATCAAATTCGCCCTTGAGGGTGCGTTTTATGGCTTCTTGCAGGTAAAGAAAGCTGATTTCACCACTGTGGGCATCCCCACGCCCGCAAACGATTTTTTCTTGATTGTAGGGCAAATCGATCAGAGAAAAGCGATCGAGAAGATGGGGATCGTGATAGGCTTTTTCGAGAAGCGTTCTTGTGCCGATTAGAGTAATCTGACAACCGGACGAGATTGGGGAATCGGCGATCGCTTTTAACACCACTTCAGGGCCGATTCCGGCGGGATCACCGACGGGGATAACTAGACGGGGAATAAAAGAGGCGGATTCCATAAATTTTGGCCGTCAATATTGCTAATTCTCCCGATTAATCTCATCGTTGACAATCATCAGGAGGGAATAAATCAGTAAACAATTTTCAGTTTACTGTAATCTCATGGCGATAGATAGTAACTTTAGGCAAATTAAATTTTTTAACTTTTCTGTTTTCTTATTGCCCAAATTAGCCAGATTGTTGTAAGCTTATGACCCAACTACAACCTGATATATTCGTTAACAATCGTCCCGATACCGATGGAGACGAGGAAGAAGACTACTTCGATTATTTTTATGATGAACCGGGTAGTGAACCGGGGACATTAATTATCGAACCGGATGCCAAACCCTCGCGGATTATTTTAATCGACTACGATGAAGATAACGCCATTCGCAAGGTGGATATTACTCCCAATGCTTGCGCCCCCTATATTGGCACAAATACCGTGTCTTGGATGGATATTCAAGGGTTAGGTAGTGAGACGGTTTTAAAACAGGTGGGAGAAATTTTTAATCTGCATCCTTTGTTATTAGAAGATGTGGTTAATGTGCCGCAGCGACCGAAGTTAGAGGACTATAACAATCAATTGTTAGTGATTTCTCAGATGGTGCGACTGAAAGAAGATGAAAGCGGTTTTGATACGGAACAGGTGAGTTTTGTCTTGGGAAAACGCTATCTTTTAAGTTTTCAAGAGGAGGAATTACAGGACTGTTTTGAGATAGTGAGAGATCGAATTCGCACTTCCCAGGGACGAGTACGGAAATCGGGGGCGGATTATTTAACCTATTTATTATTAGATACGATTATCGATGGTTATTTTCCCGTGGTAGAACACTACGAAGATCGGATTGAAGCGTTGGAAGATGCGATTATTAGTCATCCCGATCGAGATACAATGCAGGAAATCTATGATGTCCGTCGGGAATTATTGGCACTGCGTCGCTTAATTTGGCCGATGCGAAATGTCCTACATTTACTGATGCGTGACCATCATGGTATAGTCAGCGATGAGGTACAAATTTATTTTCGGGATTCCTACGACCACGTCATTCAAATTCTGGAAATTATCGAAGCTTATCGAGAATTAGCGGCGAGTTTGATGGATGTTTATATGTCCACTATGGGCAATAAATTAAACGAAATTATGAAGTTTTTAACCGTAATTTCGACGATTTTTATTCCCTTAACTTTTATCGTTGGTGTCTATGGCATGAACTTCGAGAATATGCCAGAATTAAAAGGAGAATGGAGTTATTTCATGGTCTGGTTAGTCATGTTAGCCGTAGCGGGAGGCTTGATTTTCTACTTCTGGCGCAAAGGTTGGTTTAAACCAATTTATTCCCTGAAAGAGGAAGCAAAAAGTTAGTTAACGAAGGCAGGAGAGAGGAGACTCCGAGACAGGAGACTCCGAGACTATTTTATTTATTCTCCCATCTCCCCACACCCCACACCCCACTTCCCCACACCCGACGACCAACTTTTTCAGCCAACCCTAATTATTCCACCACAAATGCGAGGATTTGGCCTTGGTAACTGCCGAAGCGAATCTGTAAACCGGACTCTAGGGGAACTTCTTGGTTATGTACCTGCTTCCAGTGGCCATCTTGGTAGATAAAAGTACCAAAACGGGAGAAATCTTCGAGAAAGTATTGATAGTCTGAATCATCGGGTTTTTTACGGCAAATGATCCGACAATGGTTTTTACTAACCCATTTTTCAGTAATCTGTAGATCATTTTCCATGTCCCGTCCTATATTCATGCCACCACCACGGATTGACCATTTTCTTTCGGGACGATCGAGATAGTATAAGAAAGCGGCGGGCATGGTTCTGGAGACATTGGGCATAACCGTCGGTGATTGAGTCTCATCAAGGGTTTGCAGCAATTGCCCGTCGAATTCTGGGTGCATATAGAGAATCGGCAAAGTCCAAGCGGGTTGATTGTACTTGTAGAGGGTTAATAATTGCTGCCTGGCGATACGAACGGCCTGATCAATAGGGACTCTCGGACCGGGAAACAACGTGGACATCTGCGCTTCTTTGTCTTTGAACCCGAAGAGGGTGCGGGTAAAAACTTCGATAAAACTCAAGGCCTCGCGATCTGCGATCGCATCTCGCATGGCCAAAACTGCGGGAACGCCGTGGTGAATCAAGACTTCCGCCAGACTGCTGCGGGGGATCATCTCCTGACCTGATTTAGCGGGATAAGCACCCCAACAGGCATTAAAAACCGTTAAAATAACTTGATTTCTCACCAAAGCTTGGGCTAACTCCGTCCCGTTTAGCTGTTCCCCTGGCCGCAGAAATAGGGAACCGCCATTGGGGGCGGCCATTCCGTGACCGGCGTAGAAAAAAGCTTGATATTTACCCGTATCCAAGGCCCTGGTCAGTTCTTCGGCCTCGGGTCGAATTAGGGTATCGACTTTGACTTTCACTCCCAAATAGGAAATCTGAGGGGGGGAACTACTGCCCCCAGGGGAGATGGCCCGGATGAGATTGGCGGCCTCGGATTCCAGTGCCTGATCGGAATTAGTTTCTCCACCCGTATTAATGGCGGTGAGATTGCGGGAACTAGCGGCGGTTTTAATCTGTTTTTCGCCGATAACTAAGAGAATATTGAGACTATTACTCGATTTTATCGGTGGTAGTGGTTCCACATCGCTGGTGGTGCGGCTAAAGAGTATATTCGGATGCAGAGATATAGCCTGTTTACCTGCTTGCTGCATAATTTCCCAGGGCAGCAGAATTAAATAGGGATTGCGACATTCCAAGCGAATTCGCAGGGGCTGATTTTTGCCGAGGGCGATTCCCTGACTTTGGGCGAAACTTTGACTAATTGATGCTTGAAATAACCATTGCCAGAGACTAATACCTAGTTTCTGCATTAATTGACCGCCATAACTGCCGCCTTCTCCCGAAAGAGTCAGTTTAGGTCGAGAATTTGCTTCTAATTGCTCTAACATCGGCAAGGTCGGCATTTTTTGCAGACAGAACATTTCCTGCCATGCCATCCATTCCGTGGTTAGACTCTCGGTCCATTCACAGTCATGATGCACATATCCCCCCGGTAGGGGTGCTTTCGTCACCCAACGGGCGAAATTATTACTCGTGGCTAAACTAGCGATGGCTAAATTTAGACTAGGGATGGCATCATCGGTCATTGTGGTTATTTAGAAGTCTGAAGTCCATAGAATCTTATTCTAGAGGATTTCTGAAAGGTAAGGAAGAGTATTAAGTCACCAACAAACAACAAAGTTCGATAATTTTGGTTTGCAAGGTTGCCAAAGGTTCTGCACCCCGCTTGAGACGATATTCTAATTCGAGAAGTATGGGCAAGGTGGCCAGAAGTTGCTTAGAAGAAAAGGATTGTATCTCTTTGCGAATGAAATACAGTCGCTTGGGATTGGCAATTTCGGCGGCGGCGGCGATATTTTTGTCGTCTTTTTCTCCTTCTTCAATTTTTAATTTCACTATTGCCCAAGTGCGAAATTGACCCCCTAGGGTGGCGGTGATAGCCAAGGGGTTCTCGTTACGATTTAATAATTCATTGACTAATTCGAGGGCCTTGCCTGTCTCCCGTTTTAAAATAGCACTGGCTAACTGTAAGCTGCTTTGATTGCTGGCGTTGACTAAGCTTAAAATGTCCTTTTTGTCAATAGTTCCCGCCGAATTATTTTTAAATAAACGCAGTTTTTCTAACTCCATCCACAGCAAGCGGCTATTATTTCCCACCGCTTCCGCTAAGAGTTCGATCGCATCGGGAGTTAATTTTACTCCCACTTCTTTGGCAATTTCCCTAACTCTTTGGGCAATTTCCTCGACTTTCCAAGGCGGAATTAGTTCAAATTCTTTAACTTCCGCCTGATTTTGGATAAACTTGCTCGATTTTAAGCGGGAGTCGGGTTTTTTGGCACTGGTTAATAACAGATAGGAATTTTCGGGTAAATTGGGCAAAGTGCGCTGTAATTCCTGGAAAATATCCTCGGAACATTGTTGACAAATAACCGTATCAGCTAACCAAACTAAACGATTTCCCATGCCGAAAACTGGAGTCATCGCTTGATTGAGGGCCTCGATAATTGCCTCATTGCGATCGCCGTTGATTTTATCATAATTAAACTGTATCCAATTGGGATCAAGAAGTTTTGCTTGCAGATTTTTCACCGCTTGGTTAATAGCAAATTCATCTTCTCCCCAATAAAATATTGTCGGCATAAGTTTCGATTTTGATAATTTAAGACAACGTTGCTCATCAAGAGGAAGTGTGACGGGATTTGGCCTCATCTCTAGACCCCCAGCTACTGTTCTGCTATCAACTAGCTGTCGGGTTTAAGTCAATCATAGCAAAAGTTAAATTCTTAACTTTAAAAACCCTTGAGCGGATTTGTTAAAAATATCTTACAAAAAAAGCTTTTTGAGCCAAAATATGTTAATTTGTGCAGAACACGCTAATTGATCTAGGGTAGAATCCCATCTATTTTATGTTCAATAACCATCTGAAAAAATCTCTGTCTGTTACAGGTTTTGTCATTCTTTCCTTTTGCGTCCCCACCGCAGCGAATGCCTTTAGCCAGGCATTTGTTTTTGGGGATAGTCTCTCCGATGCTGGGCGATTTTTTATTGCCTCTGGAGGAATTGCCCCCCAGCCTCCCTACGACCAAAGATTTTCTAATGGTATAGTTTGGGTAGAATATCTGCAAACATCCCTAGGACTCACCCCCACTCTACAGACAAATTTTGCTATCGCTGGTGCCACTACCGGCAATGCTAACACAGTAGATCCCGGCTTGCCCGGCATTGAACAACAAGTAGGCGGTTTCTTGTTGACAAATCCAGCCGTGGACTCTGATGCTTTGTATATTGTCTTTGGTGGTGCGAATGATTATCTTGGTAATCAGCCAATCAATGTGAGTGATTCCGTTGACAATATCGGCGATTATATTATTGATCTTTACAATGCTGGTGCTAGAAATTTTCTCATTCCCAATTTACCGGATTTAGGGCAATTACCCGCCACCTTATCAACTCCTAACTCCAGCAATCTTAGTCTAATCACCCAATCTCATAACGGCTTACTGGCCTTCACTTTGAGTAGTTTATCGCAAAATATCCCCAGTATTGAAATTACTTCCCTTGACATTTTTTCCCTGTTTGCCGATGCTCGCAATCGTCCCATTGAGTACGAATTTACTAATGTTGATCAAGCTTGTTTAAGTACCATTCAAGACGGAATTCCCGTGCAACCTATCCAAGTTTGTCCTAATCCGAATGAATACCTTTTTTGGGATAATATTCATCCCACCACCCGCAGTCATCAATTAATCGGTCAATTGGCACTGAAAGCCTTAGGAATTCCCGAACCTAGTAGCACTTGGGGATTATTGGGTTTAGGCTTAATTGCTGCGGGATTGAGTTTAATTAAAAAACGTTAGTTAGGATTAAATAAATTAGGCAGAATCCTCGGAACAATTGTCTTAATTTTACTATTTTATCCTACTGCCAGCGTTTCTCGTCAAGGTGAAGTATAAATAAAACTTTGCCGAAGTAAGGATTTCAGTCGCAAAAACGCAGCTCATCTAGGGGAGAAACGCTTTATTCTGCCAGATTTTTATAGTTTTGTCAGCCCTAACAATAATCAAATATTTCTCATCGGCACTAATTACTAAAGATAGCAGTTTGTCTGTGGGTTGATCAAGGGTTCCTAATTCCTCTTTGCTTGTTAAAGACCAAAACTTAATCATTTGATCCGAAAGCTTGTTTAATCTGATCAGCACAAGCAGCAGAGGATAAACCCAGAATTTCCTAATGTTAACGATGGCTATTCATAAACAGAGGTAAAGAAGATCTGACTCGATAATTTTGAAAATTAATCAAAAAATAGACTCGATCGACCCCAAATAACGCACAATAAAAAAGGAAATGTCAAAGGAGAATCGCAAATGTTGCCCTATATCCTAGCGGTCGTTGTGGGATTGAGTAGTCTCTACCTCCTCACCACCGCTTTTATCGCCCCCGATCGCCACCGTCAAGATGATTTTCTCTGGAGTGCGGTAGGATTATTCTATGCCCTTGTCCTCTGGTTGTGCGCGGGAAGGATTACAGGCGCTATCCTCCTGGGACAAGCTGCCGCAGCCATTTTATTTATTGCTTTCGCTTGGCAAACTCTCAAACTCAGACAAGCACTTTTTTATCCCGACAAACCGGTTAAATTATTTACTATTGTCGGTTGGTTAGGCAATCGTCTGGGGAAAGTTACTCCCTCTCAATCCCCTAAAACTAAAGCTAAAGCTGAGAAAGTAGCGGCAAAAGTTAAAGAAACGGTTAAAGAAACGGTGGACCCCGTTATAGAAAAAGCGGCGGCTATCGGGGAAACTATTACAGAATCAGTGACAGAAATTGAGGAAAAAGCTCAAGAAACGGTGGACCCCGTTATAGAAAAAGCGGCGGCTATCGGGGAAACTATTACAGAATCAGTGACAGAAATTGGGGAAAAAGCCGCAGAAATTATTGATGATGATGAAACTTTCGATGATTTCGATGATTTCGATGATTTTGATTTGGCAACGGAAGAGATCAACCCTTCCGAAAATCCCCCAGAAATTCCCCCGACTGAACCTGTCGCCAATGTTGAAGTCGAAACTATTGCTGTTAGCGAAACGGTGATTATTGAAGTTACCGAGGAAGATTTGCCCCCAGAAGAAACTATCGGAGAAGATACTCCCCCAGAAACTCGATCACAAAGGGAAGAAAATTCCCCCCCAGAGGAAGATTTGCCCCCAGAAAAAACTATCGGAGAAGATACTCCCCTAGAAACTCGATCGCCAAGCGCAGAAAATCCCCCCTCATCGGATTAAAAGTTAAGACTATTGAGCGGGTAGGTTAGGCAATAATTACCCAAGAAATGGTTCTTCGTTACTTGGTATGGTTTGATAGGGGGGCATAAATCGACTAAATCCTTATCTGGCAAGAGACTTAATTGATTAGTTCGTTCTAGATCGAAAACAATTGACAAAAATTGCCAAATGTCTTTCTATATAAATAAGGGTTCCATCCCTTATAACCCCCGTCCATTGCATAACACAAACCGAAGAACCTAAAAATAAAAAAATAAAAAGGCTGTGATAAGCTAAACGGCGCTTAACCTGCATGATCCAATAGCTATAACCCTTTTGGAGTCTATATCGGTGATCCGAAGTAAAAGCCGTTTAGCTTATAACAGTAAAATCACAAAATGGGAACCTAAAAATGACAGTCTTTATCTCGTATCGCAGGGCTGATAGCGACGACATTGTCGGACGGATTTATGACCGACTGGCGGACAGGTTTGGCCGGGAAGCAATTTTTAAGGATGTCGATGCAATCCCACTGGGAACAGATTTCCGACAGGTTATTGACACAGCAGTTGGCAATTGTCAGGTACTATTGGCTGTAATAGGTCGAGACTGGTTGACTGTCACGGAAAGCGACGGCAGCCGCCGCCTTGACAGTCCCAGAGATTATGTCAGACTAGAGATAGAGTCCGCTCTTGAGCGTGGTATCCCTGTCATTCCCCTGCTGGTTAGGGGAGCAACGATGCCGCAAGCAGCAGATTTGCCCCTAGCGATTAGGGATTTAGCCCATCGCAACGGAATTAGTGTTCGTTCTGACCCTGATTTTAAGGGGGATATGGAGCGGTTAATCCGGGCGATCGAGCAGTTGATTCCGAATGCTGAAGTTTTCAACCCATCTCGAAGAGGATCGAACACTGTACCTCTACCAAATTTCAAACAGGATGAGAAAAAGCGTATTCTGAAAGACATTGAAATATATCAGAAGGAATATAATGGTTTGACAGAAGATATAGATAGCGTCGTGGCCAATCTAGAAACGGCAGAAACAAATTTAACCAGAAGAAGGCTTAAAGTTCAGATTAGACTGCTAGAAGAAGAGCGACAACCAGTTGAAGATAAACTGAAACAACTTCAAGCGAAACTAGCTGGTCTTGATTAATTCCTTAGATTTAGTTTTTCTTGTTATTTTAGCCATAACTGACTAGTTATTTTAGACAAAAGGTGATAGTCAATGCCAGAAGAACCCAATCAAAATCCAACATCTGAATCTCAGACATCCCAACCAGCTAAGAGTAATTCTGAACCCAATACTTCAGAAGCAGTCCCTCATGCTGAGACAACAACAAGCCAATCAAATACACCTAATAGTCAGGCTACCGAAAATTCCAGTAACTCGAAAAGTTTTTCTGACTCTCAAACAAAGGAAGATAAGGAAGAACCTACAATCCCGAAATCTCCTCCTAATCGGCTCAAGATAGATAAGAAACAGCGAAAAATCTTGATGATAGGTGCTGGAACAGCCAATCAGATACAATCTCCTATAGGGGATATGAAGCCAGAAGATGCTAAAAACAGAAACATAGGCGATGGGGGATCTTCGGAAGAAAACGAGTTTGATTATATTTCTACAGAATGGCTACAAATTAGGCTAGACATAGTTAAAAAAGAGATTGACACCAAAAATGAAGAAGACAACAATTTAACAGACAGCATAGAATATACTGTAAATGAGTTGATGTCAGCATTGGGTCGAGAAAAATTCACCCTCAAAAGGGTCCAACAAAGATATGAAAAAGAGCGCAAAATCTGTAGAGAACTACGCCAGAATCTTGAAAAGCAATTTCAAAAAATTAAAAAAGAGCTAGAAGATCGGGAGCAGAAAAAGCGGAAGGTAAAAGAAGATTCTGAAAGGACACAATCTATTTCAGCTAATTTCTTATTTAAAAGTGATGATAGCATTATCCATACTATACTATATGTTGCTACTTTCTTTCCCGATCTCAGTCCTAATGAATTTCAATCTGTTGTTTCCTCATTTTTGAGTGGACTAACCACCGAAAGGACTAATCAAAAAAAAGTTATTGAGGAAGATAAAACTCGGATAATTGAGACTTCGGAAGAGCAAAGCTTAGTTGATATTTGGGAGAAAAGTTTTTCTCAACCAGATCAATATCTGGAGAAGTGTTATATCAAAGTTCGTCGTCAAGAAAAATCTTCTCTAGTCATTGACTTTTCTTTGCCGTATTTGAGGAGTGAACTAAAAACTTACTTTCGAGAAGAGCAGCCTTTATATGTAGCCGAAAGATTAAAGAAAGTCCCACAGCTACTGTTTGACAATTCTGAAAATGTGGCAGATAGAGCTATAAACTTGTTGGCTGAAGCTGCTGTTGACTATCCTGATGCTTATGAAGCAGAATGGCTTCTGAGAGTCAGAGAAGCAGTTAAAAATATCAATGATGAACGTCTTTTTAAACGGTTGTCAAAATTAATTTATCAGATGCAGACTTGGTTAGATCCATCTAAGTCAGAACAGATGATAACCACATTCTTTGATCGTCTATTATTGGCGGAACGGCGCTATGCTTTTGGCATTGTTCTCCACTTGATTTTTAGGCATCTCTGCTCCTCTTGGCTATTTAACAGAATTGAGTTATCACAACAGTTACTAGATTGGTTGAAACAAGTCCTAGACAAAAGTGACCAATTAGATGATAATAAGAAACGAGAAAATATAGATAATGTCTATGCTGTATTAGAAACGCTTTTATGGCAAGAAGAAAAAACGTCTAGTTATATTTACGATCTTCTAGAAATTCTTAAGGATTGGCTACCTGAAAAAGGAATTTCCTCCGAAGATTATTCCTCATCTAATCAAGTAGCGCTATTTCTCTTGGCTACTTATTGCGAACAAACATTATTTGTTCTAGAACCTAATGACTATGGCAAATGGCCTTCTCCCTATCCATTATTTACAAGTCTTTCCCAGGACATTTCCCAGGACAGTGAGGACAGTAATTCAGCTTGTAGCCTTAAGTTAAACATTTTAGTCAGTTGGCTTTTCCATTCTGATACTGACACTAACTCTAGTAAAAATCGTGAAAGAAATCTTGCTTTTGGGTCTGTACTCACCATTAAAGCTATAGATTGGATTGGTTTTCTTATAGGCGAATGGTTCGCTATTTTATGTGGACAGAGAAACGACAGTAAGAACAGGTCTGCTTCTGCTGATTCTAGTAAAGATACGCCTAAGCCGTCTGAGGCAGCTGCCGATAATTTAATCCGACAGATAATTCTGCTAAGTGAGCCTTCAGAACAAAAAGGACTAAATGAGTATTGGGCAAATCTTGCAAATGCTTATCTAGATGAAGCTGAAAAGTGTGCTAACTCTGGTGAAGAGTCACTCAAACAAGAATTGGTATTCAGGCGAAAGCTAGTGAAAGATCTAAGAAAGCGTTTTCAAGCCTTACAAAAAGAAACTTTAGCTGTAAAATAAGGAGACTACAATGAACCAGTCACATATCCTAGATAAAGTTATTAAGGAAATCGATAAAGCTGAGGCATCCAGCCAAGCTAAGATCAAAGACTCCAGAAAAAAAATTGTAATTGTTGATAAAACGGCAAAGACAATCATCACCAAAATACCCTTGTTTAGTGGAAAAAACATAATCTATTATTTAGTAGCTAACAATAATGATGCTACAAATATTGCTGAATGCCAAAAAATACTTGTTGAGATAACAGATTTTGCTCAAAATCGAAAACTTGGTATTTGTGCAGCTTATCGTGCTAGTTGCCCTGCTGGTAATGAGGAGAAAGTTGCTCAATCTCTCTGTGGTGATCATTCTCCTGGAAGTGAACTTGACAGGAAAATTCAAGCATGGATCGCTAAACTTACTGATGATCGAGCCGCTGAATTTATCGATGATTATCCGAACACAGTCAACCAGCTACAGAATGATTTAAAGAGAACTGCTCAAGAAGAAGTCGGCTTAAAGATTGATTTCAGACTGTTTCTCGATCAAGATGAACAACAACTTGATGAATTTGGACAAGAAATATTTGTCCGCGTTTCCGATTGGGATGAAGAACTAGAACTTCAGTTTAAAACTAAACTCATTGTTGCCAATCGATTGAAGGCAAAAGCTAATTTAGGCGATGGTTGGGAAATATCACTGATCAAATTGACTAAACAAGAAATTAATAAATATTTGCTTAAAAGTACGACGATCAGCCAATTCTACTATGAATTAAAGGATACGGTAAGAAATGGATTAGTTTCTCATTTAGATGAGATTCTAAATGAGAAAGGTTGGAAGGTAGGATATCTATACCTCGACAGCAAGAAAGTTGCTTTAGGTGCACTTCCCAAAGAGCTAGTAGAAATTCACTGTGCGATTAATTGTACCGTTCAAAAATATAGCAAGCCAGTATCTGTTGAAAATACGCTTCAGATGCTCCCTAAAGATGTCAGGCGCTATATATCAGCCCAATCTCCTAATTTACAAGCTTGGGCTAAGAGCAAACTAGAGAAAATTGTTAAAACTGCGTTGCTTGAGAAAAATTATTCGGATATTTTGGAAAGTTTTGAAAAAGAATCTGAAGAAATTAAAAAAGAAATGCTATCTGAAGCGGATGCAATTGGTTATGCGATTAAGCATATTGTTTCTCTTCCCCAAATGGAGCATACTTATCTCAAAGAAAAAATAGAAATAAAGAATGAGAAAGCAGAATTTTCAACTAATCAATCTGGAATAAAAATAAAATTAACTACTACGGTAACAGCAAAATTTGAGAGTTTTACTAAAATTAAGGACGATCTCAATCAAACAGTTAATCAAATCAAAGAATTAATGCGAGAAACAGTTAATAGTACAACTCGAGAGATTTTGCGTACTGTTGATCCAGAGCGATTTTATATGCGTTTCTATGAACCTGCTCCCGGTGAGAAATCGGTTGAGCAAGAACTAAAAAATGCAGTCAAAAAAGCTTTAGAAGAGCGTTTTGGTGCAATAGTTGGCAGTATAGTTCCTATTCCAGAAGAAACAGAAATCGTTGATTATCTACAAAGATTGATGGGGATGATAGGCTTTTTTGAATGTCAAGTACCTTCCTTGACTGGTGGAGATACTGTTAAATTTCAAGGAGATTTCAAAATTATAAGTGTTGAACAAGGAAGTTGGTACACCTTTCAATCTAGATTTCAGTCTAGGCAGAAGTCGCAGTTACAGTTGCGAGAAGAACTTGATGCTTTGAAAAAGCAACATTCAAAATTAATTGGTATGGGGGATCTAGAAGATAATAGAGAAGAAATTGAAGGAATTAATCAAAGAGTTAACGCCATAGAAAATGAGATTTTTGGACTAGATGATATTAAAAAATCTATTGAAAAAAGTATTAATGCTAAATTAGTAACTGTTGATAGCGAACTTCTCATGTATAGAGATATTCAACACTTATCTACTATGGAACGATACATTAACCAGTGGGCAAAAGAAAGCGTTGTTGAGCAACATGGTCTAGATATTAACATACGTCATCTTACCCGTACTCGTACTAAGCAAGAAGAACATTTGTTTAAAACTCAGCAAGAATTAGAAATAGCTAAAATTAATGAAGCTAAGGAACAACTTGAAGCCAGGAACAAGCAGCGTCAGAAGCTACTTGAAATGTCATCAAGAAGGGAGCAAGCTAAATCTGATGAACTTAACAAACTTTATGAGCGCCGGTTAAAAATTATCGCGGATGCAGATCTAGCAGATCCAGATGAACTAAAATCTTTAGACGAACAAATAGAACATTTGGAGGTAGAAATTCTTAATCCTTCTCTAGAAAAAGTTGAAAGTATTCTGGAATTAATGCAACCGAAAAAAGACAAAGAAAGAGGAATTCTACAATTTGAAGAACAGGTGAGATTGACATCTAGTCAAACTCACCTAGATCTCGATTCTAAAAACAAAACAAATCTGCTCAACAATGATGACAAAAAGACAAGTTAATAACATATAAATTAAAACAATGACTGAAATTCAGGTAATTTTTCAAAGTGGAAATACAGAGCGAACCATTGGGGTTTCACCCAATCAAACTATAGGCGACTTTCGTGAAGCCGCACAGATGCTTTTAGGCTTGCCAGAAAAACCTCCTTGTAAAGTTGTCTTAGAAAGGACAGAAGAAACATTGAGAGATAGCTTAACCTTTGGAGATGTAGAAATCAAACAAAATGATAAGATTATACTGATTTCGCCAACGCCGATAATTCCAACAACTTTAATAACTTCACCCCTCAAATCACAAGATACTCCAGAGACAATCTCTAAAGAAATACCTGATTCCCCAATCTCTCCAGACGACAATACACCTATTCCTGAGCCTCCAACTAAAGACGCTAATTCAGGATTAAAAGATTTGCACAAACCGATAATCACTAGCAGCATTATCCTTGGCATATTTGTCTTAGCTGGTTTAGCATTAAGCAAATATCTACCGAGCTTTTCTACTTTGCAGCCACAATCGACACAAACATCATATCCAACACCAGATGTAACACCAAATTTAACTCAGCCTACTCCAGTTCCTACAACTTTTGCCCCTTCAATTCCTCCTATTTCGCCACCTTCTCCAACTTCATTTCCTCCTCCTCGACAACAACCTAGCACCAGCAATAATACTAATGCCACAATTGTAGGACAACCAGGAAAGAAAAATATTCGCAGGGGGCCTGGTTTAGAATATGCACCAAGACATATTGCCTATCCAGGTGATCGCGTTCAAGTTATCGAATCTGCTAGAAATAGCGATAACTTCACTTGGTATCATATTTATTTTCCCCAATCGGGAGCAGATGGATGGATTGCTGGTAATTTACTTGCTGTTGATGGTCAAACTACTTATCCAAGTCAACCGGAAATCCAACCTCAATCTCAACCTCCACCAAAAGTTTCGTCCAGCGGAACCAATGCTACAGTGAGCGGTACTCCAGGAACTAAAAATATACGTTCTGGCGCTGGAACTGTTTATGGGGTGGTAGGAACTGTCCGTACAGGCGATCGCGTAAAAATTTTGGGTAGTAGCTATGATAGAGGGGGTTATCAGTGGTATAAAGTCTATCATCCTCAGTCCGGTACGACAGGCTGGATTGCTGCTCAATTAATTAGTTCTGACTAGCTCTAGTATGACCATAATTAACTGCACACAATTACTACAACTAATATGAAATCTTTTATTTCAGCTTTTCGATATTTTATTATTCCTATAATTGTTGTAATGGGTGTATCGATTTATTTAGGGTTTAAACAGCCTGCTGAACCGCCAACTACTGCTACAATTTCTACCTCGCCTTCAGTTTCTTCTACTTCTCTAAATTCCCCTGCTCCTATCCCTAAAAATACTCTAACGCCTCCCTTACAGCGACCTTATCCTTTGGCAAATACATCCAAAGCTCTGCCAGTTCCTTCGCCCAAACAGATGGTTACTGGTGCTGATGATATCTATTCAGTATCTTCGCCACCTCCCAAGAATTACACTGTACTTTCACTTCCTAACCAAACTGAAATTCCTTTTCATATAAAATACGAAGAAAATGCTAATGATTTAGTGGAAATTGGTATTTTCTACGAACGTAAAGCATATCTAAATCGAGAAGCGGCAGAGATGTTTAAACAGATGCAATTAGCCGCTCAACAAGAGGGAATTGAGATCGTTCCTGTTTCTGGCTTTCGCTCAGTTGCCGATCAAAAAAAGCTGTTTGAGCGACAAATTCAACGCCAAGGAAGCAAGAAAGCAGCCTCTAAACTGAGTGCGCCTCCAGGTTTCAGCGAACATCATACAGGCTATGCTCTCGATGTTGGTGACGGTAAAAGTCCTAATACTGTCCTCAAATTGACATTCGACTCTACTGAAGCCTATCGCTGGCTAGAAGTTCACGCTGCTCAATATGGCTTTGAACTATCATTTCCGAAAAACAATTTCCAAGGTGTTAGTTATGAACCTTGGCACTGGCGTTTTGTCGGTTCAGCAACAGCTCAAGAAATTTTTAGAGTAGCAAAGACACAAAGACAATGATTATAACTGGACTCTCTCGTTGACAAAAGGTCATTAGATAAAATTCTAGCGCTGAAACCAAAAATGTTGGGTTCTTCGTTACTTGGTATGATTCTATATGGAGGCATAAATCGACTAAATCCTGATCTGGCAAGAGATTTAATTGATTAGTGCGCTCCAGATTGCAAACAATTGACAAAAATCGCAGTAATGTCTGTTTCTATAAGGGTTTCATCCCTTATAACCCTGTCCGTTGCATAAGACAAACCGAAGAGATCAAGAAATTAACTAATTAATTTAACCTTCACCCCCCACCCAGTCAAACCAAGTTTAAAATGTGAATGGTTTTATTTTCCTAGTACAGGGGGATAGAGCTTCTCGTTTTTCGGGACGATTCCCGAGATAATCTTCTAACCAAAGACAACCTCGATCGAGCAATTTTTGTAAATAATTATATTCTGTTTCTAAGGGCCATCGATGCTTTTGACCATCCCTAGCAATAATCACAATCTCTTGACTATCAGGACTAAAAGTGATCCCATAGACGATATCTTCTTCTATTTTAAACTCGGAGCGCAAATTTCCGTCCCTGTCCCAGCGTCTAGCTGTACCATCCCTTGAAATAGCGGCGATTTTTTCACCATCGGGACTAAAACTAACTCCATAAACGGGAAAAGAATCAGTTTTAATCTCCTTTAAAAGATTGCCCTGTAAATCCCAAATTTTAATCTTTCCTCGAGCAGCAGTAGCAATTTTTTGATGATCGGGAGAAAACACCAAATCATAGATAATATTATCATCGGCTGTCCAGGAATTAATTAATTGAGGCCGATAATTACTTAAATGCCAGTATTGAACTTTTCCCTCGCTTGTTCCCGTGATTATTGCTGTTCCCTCTCCATTAAAAGCAAGACTATAAATCGGTGCTTGACTAGCAGTAAATTCTTGAAGCATTGTTCCTTTTTTGCTCCAGATTTGTACTTTTCCATTTCTTCCTGTAATCGCTATCTGATTATCATCAGGATGAAAAGCTATACTATAGATTGAACGCATTTTTGTGGCAAATTCTCTAATTTTTTTCCCCTGGGAATCGAGTAAAGTAATCTGACCATCTTTATTAGCAATAGCGATAATACTGCCCTGGGAATTAATGCTAACACTGGTATTATCGGCCCTAGCTTGATTTAAATTGTTCAGTTGCCAAATTTTAGCCGTTTCATCACTCGATCCAGTTACCACCTGTTTTCCATCTTGACTAAATACAGCAGTAAAAACTGATTCTTGATGTCCTCTGAGAGTAGTTATTTCTTCCCCTTGCATTCCCCAAATTTTAGCACTACCGTCACTAGATGCAGTAATTATAAACTTGCCATCAGGACTAAAATTAACACTGTTGACAAAATCTTGATGTCCCTGGAAAGTAGCTATTAAATTTCCCTGTAAATCCCAAATTTTAGCAGTTTTATCGGCCGCTGCTCCAGCAATTTTTTGACCGTCGGGACTAAAATTAACACTATAAAAAGCCTCAATATTTTCTTGACCTAAACTCAAGATAATTTTACCTGATAAATCCCAGATTTTAATCGTACCATCCCGGGAAGCGGTGGCAATTTTTTGACCATCGGGACTAAAACTAGCTGCATCTATCGATCTTTTATGTCCCTTAAATACCTGTAAAGTTTCACCTGATAAATTCCATAATCTAGCGGTTTTATCCCTGGAAGTGGTGACAATTTTTTGACCATCGGGACTAAAACTAACACTATAAACTGATTCTTGATGGTCAGGATAGGTGACTAAATTTTGCCCTTGCAAGTTCCAAATTTTGGCGGTTTTATCTTCGGAAGCAGTGGCGATTTTTTGACCATCGGGACTAAAACTAACACTATAAACTGCTCCTTGATGACCTGTCAAAGTTTGAATATTCTCACCTTTTTGATTCCAAATTTTTACCGTTCCATCTTGAGAAGCAGTGGCGATTTTTTGACGATCAGGACTAATACTAACACTATAAATAGTTCCTCGGTGTCCTTGCAGTTGGTTTTTTTCTTGAATGCGATCTAAAATTTGTTGCAGGGTAATAATTGGACTGGTAGCAGGATATTTACTCAAGGTTTGCCCATCAGTAACGATATTTTTTAAACTATTTACTGCTTGCATGGCCGCCATTAAAGATTCTAGTTGTTCAAATTGAAATTGTTGCCAATAACTATCACCCTGGCGCTGTAATTGAATACCTAGTTGAGCGGTTTCTACTTGCTGCCACGCTTGTTTTACCTGGACAAAAGCTAAGAGAGAACCCAAAAGAGAAGCAATTAAAATTACCGAGCCAATTTGAATTCTTTTGGTAGCTTTTTGGTGAGCAATTGCTAGAATTTTATTAGCTTGCCTCTGGGTTTCTAGGCTAATTTCTGCCTCTCTTTTATCGAGATTTTGACTGGCAGTTAAAAACTGATAATCAAGATTACTTAAGCTTTTTCCCTGAGACCAATCGAGAGCATTATTTAAAGCTTTTCCGCGTAAAAGCCGCGATTCATCGGTATAATTAGACTGTTGCCAAGCGGCGATTGCTTCTGAGTAGGGACGCAATTGCTCTAATTGTTTTTCCAGCCAATTGAGATTAAATATTTCTCGATAAATAGCATTATAAACTACTAATTGATTATCCTTTTTTACCACTAACCCCGATAACCTTAATTCCCCTTGTTCTGGACTATCATCGCACAGGATTGCCCCTTTTTCTAAAATTTGTTGATAGATGCCTAACAAACGACCGGCTTTGTCTTGATTTCTTAACAAGCGATCGGCAATAGTTCGCAGATGAACTGGTTCATCTTGAGATTCCCAATGATTAATAATTCTCTCTTTGATCAGCGTCTCAATATCTAAATTACTTTCCAGCAATAGCTGACAGATTTTCTGGGTTAAAAATGGCTGTCCTCCCGTCCAAAAAATAACTTTTTCTAAGCAGTCGGGTTGATAATTACTTTGACTGGATAATCCCGCAGCTAGAGGAGCAATTTCTGCAAGATTAAATCCCGTTAATTCGATCGCTTGGCCGATATTAAAAGATGTTTGGGTCTTTTCGCGAATTAAATCTGCGGGGGTAGCAACACCGAATAAAGCGAAAGTAATTCTTTCATACTGGGCATTTTCCGCTCTTTGGTTATAACAATAACGAATCAGGGAAAAAAAGTCATCTAGAGAAAACTGTAAACTGAGAATTTTATCGATCTCGTCGATAAAAATATATATTTTCTCTCCCCGACAATAAACTAATAAAATTTCCTCGATAAATTGTCCCAAACGCTGCACGGGAGGTAAATCCTCTCGCTCGCGCAACCAGGATTTAAGATTAATTTTTCCCGTCAGATTAAATCCTAAAAACAAACGGGTAATCACCCCGTTATACCATTGGGATAAATTATCATTACTACCAAGACTGGTTATATCTACGGACGCGCAATCCATGCCCAATTGCTGTAAAATATGAGTCACTCGTACCCTTAAACTGGATTTACCCATCTGACGACAGTTAAAAACGTAGCAAAATTGACCATTTTTCAACGCCGTTAACAGTTCTCGATCGGCATTTCTCTCGATATAGGTAGGATGGTTATAGGCAAGACTACCCCCGACACGATATTGATAATTCATGATTCTTAAACAAAATTATCCCAATGTCACCAACGGAAATAAAATAAACAATGGGAGCATCTCACCTTTGTAACCCCTAAATCAGGTTTTTATGTCAAGCTATTTTGAAAGCCTTGCTAGAAAACAGTTTTAGGGATAAGTATAATTACTCACTTGCATAAATGAGATGCTCCCATAGACAATTGTGATGGAGATATCTATAATGCAAGGATAATCGCTATTGACAACCTATCCCCAAGGCAATTATGAAGAAAACTTTTTTCACCTCCATCGCCGTTAGTGCCACCCTCGTCAGTGGTATTGTTTTAGGTACTCTTGATGCTGGCAGTGCCTCCGCTTGTGCTTTCGCTAAAGCTAAAGGCATTTTTGGCAGCAATACCACCTTCCCTGTGGATGCTAACAAACTTATTTTAGGGGTTGCCGCCGCTACAGGAGCAATCACCGTAGCCGGTGTTTTAAGTTACCGTCGTTTTCACTCCGGGCAGCCTCCTGAAGATGCCGCCGCTAAGCTGCCGTCGGTATTTCCTATCCCCATTCCCTCCGTCGCTTTAAACGCGGCAGTGGAGGCGGAAGAAGCGGCAGAAACCAGCAAAATCTCCTAAAAATCTGCTATATTTCCTCAAAAAAGGTGTTGGCCTCCCCGCAGCTTTCCCGCTAGGCAACACCTTTTTCTGCCTAATTGTGTCCCAGTTATCAGAATTTTCAGCGATTTTTAAGTTATGTTAAAAGGTGCAACCCTACCACCAGAGGTAAAGATGGGCAACTCTACCACATTTTCTGACACCCCACTTCACAAAGATCATCACACTTGGGAGCATTTAAAACAAGCCATCGCCGCTAGTTCCGGTTTTCGGCGTTGGCAGCAAGAACAACTAGAATCAGGTAAAAATAGAGACGATGCTGATGCTCGCATTTGTTCCTATCTACGGGAAACTTTAGAAACTTTAGCCTACTAGATTGATGCTCCCCAGCTATGACGGCATGGGGACCTTTTTGTCCGTTTAAGCTAATTTGCGGGCTTTATTTTCTGCGCGCCTCGTAACCCAACAACCAGACAAAAGCGACAATTAAAGGCAGGAAATAATAAATAGCTCGATAGGCGATTAAAGAGCCTAAAAGCTCGGCATTAGATACATATTCGGGGCGTAATCTCAGCATGATAAACTCAAAAACCCCTATTCCCCCCGGCACATTGCTTAATACCCCTGCCGTCATGGCAAATACATAGAGACCGAAAAATCCTAAAAACGAAGTATTGTAGCTGCCCGGGAGAAGAAGATAGAGAACTCTAGCGGCTAATATCCAATCAATAAAAGTCAACAAAATCAAAGCTAGGGAAAGAGTCCAAGAGGGTAAATAGATGTTTTCTTTGCCGATTTTTATTGGTTTTTTATAGGTGAGAGTCAAGAAAAAATATCCCGTAACCAAGAATAAAAAAATTACTCCTAAAGGTTTAGTAGTTAAAAAAGGTAATTTTAAAAGTTGAGGAATCCGTTGGGGATCGAGGAGGAAACTTATACCACCAATGCCTAACATTCCTAACCAAAAGCTTAAATGGGTAAAAGTGATAACTTTGGCAATATCCACCACCCCCACCCCCGCAGGAGTATAGAAACGATAACGGATTGCTGTCCCAGAAAATAAGGTCAAACCAATGGTATTACCAAGAGCATAACTGATAAAAGCAGTGCGGATAATAGTGCCTAAAGCTAAGGGATGCTTGATATAATAAAAACCTAGGCGATCATAACCCGTCATCGACAAATAACCCAAAGCCATCCAAAAAATAGCTTCTAGCTTACGACTTGTGGTAATATGATCCAAACTAGCCAAGAGTTGGGCAAAAGTGTAGTGTTTAAATTCTTGACTAATTGCCCAGACCGCTAGAATAAATAAACTCAAGGACAGGATAATCGGAGCAAAACGCCGGATTTTTTTATACATCTTACTTTTTACGAATTACTTTTGACTCATTAAAATTTATGAAAAAATCAAAGTTAGATTTAGCTAAACGTTTAAATCGATCCCGAAAAAGGAAATATGATAAATTCCTGACTTCCTCCTTATATTTAACAATTATTCTGGGTTTATTTTATCTACTCTACCTCAATCTTCCTTGGTCTTTTCATCTTTTTGTGCATTGGGTGACTAAAGGGGGTGATTTAGACAAAATTCCTGCCAAATTTTATGCAGAACTTAATCAATTGTGTTTGAGGGCAGATAGTAGGGGGGAAGTAAGAACGAGAAACTATACAGAACATACAGAAATTGCCGAATCTCTTGGTACATTTAGATGTACTTTAGTTAATGGTGGTCAAGAATGGTTAATAGAAGATTATAAATCTTTTAGTTCTGCCGATGAAGCGATTTTAGGCACTCAGTTAGCGGTTTTTATCGCCGAGATTTTGGGAACAGATTATAGTTATAACATTCGCGCTTATATTCCCAATACTAAGTATCAAATAGCTCCCAAAACCAAATCCTAGACTAGGGATGGGTTTCTCACCCATCCTTAGAAAAAAATTAGTTTTCCGATACGGGTTTTGGTCGGGAAGGCCGAGGGATAGGGGATTGTCCGGGGGTAAAAGGTCGTTTTTCTCCTTCCCCCGAGGGATGACGATTTTTATCAAAAGGCTTTTTAAAACCTCCCTTACCCATCGGTTTTTTCTTGCTGGCAAAACCGAGGTCTAAACCTTCCAAAATGGTTAAGGCATCTCCTTTCAGTTGTACCTGAAAATCCCAAAAACGACTGATCGGTTTACCAGGTAAAGTGCCGCGCAATTTTAGTTTAAAAAACTTGGGTTTGTCCGCTTCAGTTTTGGGCATTTGTCGGATTTTGACCACTACCGCTTGATTTTCCCGTTCGGTAAAGATGACTTCGCCTCGAATCGAGAAATAACCCGGGGTAGAAGCGAGGAGAGGCTCTATCTCCTGATCATCCTCCTTTTTCAGGGTTTCTGGTTCCCAAACACCGACAATCTGAACATGAAGGGCATCATTTTCCTGACGGGTGCGCGGATAAACCACCCAAAGATGGGGTTTTTCCAGATCGAGATGATTTTTAACCAAACTGATCACCCGACCGAGAATCACAGAATCGATCAGAGTACCATCGGCAGTTAAAATATTGCCTTTAGTTAATTGTTCCTCCGATCGCTGATAATGGCCATAGACGAGACCGATCGCCCGATACTGCCGCAGATGACTGGGAGGGGGGATCGGTTGTTGACGTTTGACTTCTGCGGGGGTGGCTGACTCTACGGCTAAATCAGCCTCAGTATGGGGGGACTCAAGGGGGACTTCCTGAAGTGGAACTTCAGGAGTCGGGGGGGTTTTCGGTGATTCGGTAAACCGATTCCCAGGACGATTCATATCACACTCCTAGCGGCGGAGACACATAATAAATTAGTAATCAAGCAAGTCAAAAGCGCAATCTGGGGGGTTACAATAACCCTCTAGGGCGACTCTACTGGCATCTAATATATTAAGAACCATGATCTTTTGACTGTCAACCTTGTCAAAACCCTTTTGAGTCTTGACCGTTTGCCCATTGTACTTAATAAAGAGCGGCCAATTCGATCGATCCCCTCATCAAATCTCCAGATTTCCAGAACATTTTCCTCTCTGTCCCCTCGCACCCCAGTCTATGAAAGCCTCTCTCTCTCACCGTCGTTGGCTGTCCATCGGTCTCGTCCTCATGTTATTTGCCTTGTTGTCCTTCTCGATCATGCCGCTATTGACTTCTATTCTCAAAAGTCAGCACTCCTCGGGCCAGAGTCATCTGTCCGCAGTCAAACAAGAGGAATTAGCCAGTCAAGCACTGGGTTATCAGATGGTTTTGGAGCGCGAACCCGATAATCAGACGGCTTTGCGGGGATTATTAGATACTCGCTTACAGCAGGGCGATTTAAGGCAAGCGATCGAACCTTTAGAAAAATTAGCGCAACTTAACCCCCAACAATCCGATTATCTGCTACTTTTGGCGGAAGCGAAACAGCAAATAGAGGACTATGCAGGAGCCACAGCCAGTTATCGCGCTCTTTTAGCCTCCCATCCCCAAGAGCTGCGGGCCTTGACCGGATTAACTAATTTATTTCTTAGCCAAAACCGCCCGATCGAGGCGATTAGTCTGGTCAAAGACACGCTCGATCGCGCTTTAAAAGCTGCTGCCGATCCCAATAATCCTGCTAGTTTAATCGATATCGTTTCCGTTCAGTTACTTTTAGGCAAAATCTATTTCGAGCAGCAAAATTATCCGGAAGCTTTAAACGCCTATAAACAAGCTCAACAGATGGATGTTAACGATTTCCGACCGATTTTGGCAGCGGCGATCGTACTAAAAGAACAGGGCAAAAATCAAGAGGCTCAACCCCTCTTTCAAGATGCTCTCAGTCGCGCTCCTTTTGCTTACAGACAGGAGATTCAGACCCTAGCCGACGAAAATAACAAAATTGAAGCCACAGCCCCTAATCAGTGATCAGCTTTTTCTCCCTTCTCCCCTTGAGACTTGACACTGGGGACAAAAATGAGCCGAGCGCCCACTTAATTTAATTCTGGCAATAGTTGCACCGCAAAGGCGACAATTTTCGCCATTACGACCGTAAACCCAGGCCATCGCCCCATAATTGCCATTAACTCCCGTAACGTGGAGAAAATCGCTAAAACTGGTTCCGCCTTCAGCGATTGCAGTTTCCAATACAGAAATAATGTTTTTTGTCAATAAGTCTATTTGCTCAATTTTCAAGAGATTAGCGGCAGTTTGGGGATGGATGCCACTTTTAAAAAGAACTTCATCTGCGTAGATATTGCCAATTCCTGCGACTACATTTTGATCGAGGAGAAAAGTTTTAATCGGACGACGACTTTTTTGACAGTGACTATAGAGGTAATCGGGGGTAAAATTGCGATCAAAGGGTTCTAGTCCCAGTTTTTTGAGACCGGTAATCACAGTTTCTGGGGTTTTATCGGCGGCAATCCACCAAATTTTCCCGAAAGTGCGGGTATCAACAAAACGCAATTCTTGCTGATTGGCAAAAAAGAAGCGTAAGCGCGTATGAATCGGCAGGGGAGTGGTATCTTCTACCCAGAGCAATTGTCCGGTCATACGCAGATGAACCCCGATACTGCTACCATTATCTAAATTGGCGAGGAGATATTTGCCTCGGCGCTGCCAATTGCTAATCGTGGTCTGAGCAATTCCTTGCAGAAAAGTTGCCTCGCAATTAGGGTAGGCTAGGGTACGCTGTAATAATACTTCCCCACCGATAATTTTTTGGCCCTGGGTAACTTGATTTAACCCGCGACGCACCGTTTCTACTTCTGGCAATTCTGGCATATAAGTAATTGGGGTTTACTGAAAAAGTTTGTTGGTGGAGTTAGGAGTCAGGAGTCAGGAGTCAGTAGATAAACAGAACTTTTGATCGAGAAACGACACTAAATTAACGTCGATTCTAAGCTAAGAGGTATTTTAACCGCCTATCCTTAGATTAGCTGAATCTCCCCCCCCCTTGCCCCCCCCGACGTCGGGGGGGGTTGCCTATTGCAAGAGTGCCTCTTGCCTGATCTTAACCAGCAATTTAAATGTGCGGAGCGGACAGCTTACTTTAACTTTAGCCTTTCAATGGTATCAATTATTTCCCGTTCAAAACTGACTTGAGCGCGATTAGTTTTACCACCAATATAAAAGCGATCACCCGATTGTAAAGCCCAAATTTGGGAATGGGAAAAGTAACTCATTACCACTCCCATCATCAATAAACCAAAACCTAAATAGACGATCGGGACTCCCGGATCTGCCTTAATTTGTAAACCTGTACTTCCCACTAATTCGACTATTTTTAGATTAACTCCATTGATAGGAATCGTCATTCCTTCTCGTACAGCAGAGGTTAAATCTCCCTTAGCATCGTAGACAACTACCGTACCTTGTAAATCTCTGGTTAAAAGAGAAACTCCCTCACTAAGATCGGTTGTAGTCGGAATCCAAGTTCCCCAGATTTGTCCATTACCTTTGGTGTCTAAACTAGCCATCGGTAGCTGTAGGATCGGACTATTATTCACCTGTACTTTTACCCCAGCAATCCCCCAACTGGTTTGATAAAAAGTCACCCCTTTATGGTGCAAAGGTTGGTTAACTTGAATAGTTTTGCGATCGATCTCCTGTCCTTGATTATCGATCACCGACAAATCAGAATAAAATTGTTCTATATCACCTTTAGGACTATAATCAATCCAAAAACGATTAACTTTAATCCCCCAATCCTTAGGGAGAGAATTTTTAGATAAGGGTCCAGCTTCAATAATATTTTTAACCTGAAAACTATCGCCACTAGCTACCATTTCTTGAGCGAAAAACCCAGTTAACGCTCCCCAGATCGCTCCTGCTAAAATAATTAACATGGCTGCATGAACGATAATCGGACCGATTTTACCAATCAGACCTTTACGAGCATAAAGACTGTTATTTTCTAGAAAAACTTTGTAGCCTTTTTTTTCTAACAAGGGGGTGAGGGATTCTAGGGAACCAGTTTCTAATTCAGCACTTAAAGCCAGTTTTTGAAATTGGCGAGATTGTTGATAAAATTGCCATTTTCTGGCCGCTTTTAAAGCGGGAAATTGTCGTCGGAAGGTGCAAGCGGTTAAACTGGAACCGAAGAGAATTAATAATGATAGATACCACCAGGTACTATAAACATGATTTAATCCCATTATTAATAAAACTTTCCAAGTCAGAAACCCAAATAAAGCGGGTTTTTCAGGATAATTAGCTTGGTAGAAAGATAGAGATTGACCCTGTTCGATTACTGTCCCAGAAATGCTAAAAATAGCGATTAAAAGTAAGAGGATAATTGCCAATCGTAGATCGGCAATAGTCTGGATAAATTTCCGTCCCCATTGAGGCGGTCTATTCTTTAAATTTGAGGAAGTTTCCGATATAGTCATAGTTAAAAGTTTTGCAATTCTAGCCAATTATCTATCATAACTCTCCACCATCACAGCAGACGGGATAATAAAGAAAAAACTCCAAAACCGATTAATAAAACCCCACTGACAGGATTAATCCACCCGGACCATTGACGCAGGGAAAGAAAGCTTTTCAGCGAGGCAGTAAAAGAACCGACGATAATTAAGGGTAAAACATAGCCGGCAGTGTAGGATAACAATAATCCCCCTCCTAAGCTTAAATCTCCCGTATTTGCCACCCATGCCAATAGAGTCGCTAGAACAGGTGTACTGCAAGGAGAGGCGATTAAACCAAATGTTAAACCGAGAAGATAGGACCGCAAAATCGGGGGAAAATCGCCGGTAATCCAATCGGTAGCGCCAAGGGAGGGGAAGCGCAGGGGTAATAATTCCAAGAGGTTTAACCCCATCAAAATAGCGATCGCACTGACGATAATTGGTAAACCGATCCCCACCTGTCCATAGACTTTTCCTAAAGTAGCGGCAATTAGTCCCAATCCCGCTAAGGTGGTGGCTAATCCCAGGGAAAACCATGTGGACTGCCAAAAAGCCGCTAAACGACCTTTATTTTCGTAACCCCCGATATAAGCGACGGTAATCGGCAACATCGACAGCATACAGGGGGTAAGACTGGTGAGTAAACCGGCTAGAAAAATCACAGCAATACTGACAAAACTAAGGTGAGTTAGTTGGGAAGTCACTAAGCGATCAGCGTATTGTTCAAGGTGATAGAGTTGAGTCTGTAATTGGTCTAACATATTGGGGAATTTTTCAGGCTAAATTTGGCTCATTTCTAGGATATTACCATCGGGATCACTGACAAATAAGGCCTTTCTACCCGAGGCACTCATTTGAATTGTATAACCTTGACTTTCTAGATAGTTACCCATGGCCGCCACGTCATCAATAGCGAAGGCAATATGAGGATTGCGTCCCCATTTTTCGGGATTGGGACGGTAGTTTTGGTAATTGCTATCGACAATTAAATGAATTTGATAATCTCCCACTTGATACCAAACCCCATCGTATTGAAAAGGGCGATCGATTCTAGTTAATCCTAGGACATTTTCGTAAAAGTTAACGGCTTTTTCTAGATCGGTGACTAAAATCCCCGTGTGTAAGGATCGCATGATGTTCATAGTTAATATCTGACTCGCGGATCGAGCCAACTATAGGTTAAATCGGCAATTAAGTTAAAGATAACAATTAAAATCCCATAGATAAAGGTAATCGCCATCACTACGGGGGTATCACTGCGGGAAATAGAATCGATTAATAAAGCACCGATACCCGGCACACGAAACACTTGTTCTGTGACTAAAGCTCCAGTAAAAATTGAGGGAATATCAAGAGCAATCAGGGTGACAACGGGAATTAAAGCATTGCGAACTATATGCTTAGTGAGGACAGAAAAATTAGTTAGTCCCTTGGCTAAGGCAGTTTTAACGTACTCTTGGTGAATTTCTTCGGTTACGGAAGAACGCACAAAACGCATCAACATCGCCCCTTGATATAAGCTTAATACAGTTACGGGCATAATTGACTGTTTAACCTGCTCGATCAAACTATTAAAATCGCTAATTTCTAGGGTACTGTTATAAAAAGATGGTAGCCAGTTTAACTGCACACTAAAGATAATAATTAATAATAATCCCGTCACAAAGGTGGGTAAAGAAAAGCCAAGCATCGAAAAAGTAGAGATGATTTTGTCTAACCAAGAATAGCGCTTGACTGCTGAAATTACGCCCAAAGGAAAAGCGATTAAAACCCCGAAAATATAGGCAATACCGACAATCCAGAGAGTTGTGGGTAAACGCTGCCAAATGAGGGTAAAAACCGGGCTGCGACTGGTGAAAGAATAGCCCATATCTCCTTGAAGAAATGCTAACAACCACTTGACGTAACGCACGGGAAGGGGTTGATCTAATCCGAGACTTTTGCGAATATTTTCTCGCACCGCTTCCGTAATAGCTGGATTAGCTGCAAATTCCCCCATAGGATCCCCCGGCGCTAGGGCCAAAATGCCAAAAACCACCATACTAATAGCTAAAAGAGTGGGAATCGAAAATAATAATCTTCTCAGAAAATATTTGAGCATTTATTTACTACGCTTCCAGTCCTTGATGTTCCAAGTATTTCTATCCCAGGGAGTTAATTCAAACCCCGACAAACTATTGCTAATTGCCACCACATCGGCACGATGAACTAGGGGAATAATCACAAAATCATTAATTAACATATCATTCATTTTAATCGCTATTTCTCGCCGTTTTTCTGGGTTTAATTCTTGACTAAAAGCTTGCCATAATTTATCGTATTCAGGATTGCAATAACGAGCATAATTATCCCCAGACCAACCATCAGCTTTTTGGGGAATTTCGCTACAGGTAAAGGTTTTAAAATAGGCTTTCGGATCGGGACTATTATTACCTGTAGTGTACATTTGTAGGTCAGCATAAAACTTTTCTACCGTGTCATCGTTAGCAGGATCGCTAGAAAAGAAAATACTGGCATCAACAGTTTTTAATTCTACTCCTACCCCGATCGCTTGTAAACTTTGTTTGATAATTTCTTGGGTTTTCTGACGGAGAGGATTGACAGTAGTTTGAAAAACTAATTTCATTTCTACCCCATTTTTATCCCTAGTGCCATCACCATTACTATCTTTCCATCCCGCATCATCTAGTAATTTCTTAGCCTTTTCTAGATTAAATTCATAGCGAGTATTGGGAGAATTATATTCCGATGGCATCACAATAAAATTAGGAGTTGTTTTCCCAGTAATACCATAAAGCTGCGTGGCAATAGTATCTCTATCAACGGCTAAAGATAAAGCTTCTCTTACTTTTACATCACTCAAAAAAGGATGGGGAAACTTAATACTAGACCTCTCACCTTCGGCAGTAACTTGATTAGGATCGCTCAGATTAAATAAAACTCGTTCAATCAAAGAACCGAAACTAGATATTAACTGACCCCGACCCGCTTTTTCTAAATCACTTAAAACCTTGGCCTCTACTTGCAAATTATAGGCATAATCCGCCTCCTGTGTCTGTAAAACCGCTCTTGCCGCCGAAGTTGCATCACCGCCGCCTTTTAATTCTATTCTTTGAAAACCCAATTTATCCGCTTCTCGAAAGAAAGAATTTCGTTCATAAACCGCCGTATCTCCCGGTTTAAATTCTACCACTTTATAGGGGCCAGTTCCCACCGGTAATAAATTAGCAGGGGCTTGACGTGCCGTTTCATTGCTATATTTTTCATAGAGATGAGCAGGTAAAATCATCCCTTCTGTTCCCACAAAAACTAATGACCAAGCGGGATTAACTTGCTTAAAAGTTATTTTAACCGTATGGGTATCGATCGCTTCCACACTTTTAACTATTTCATAATTGCCAGCGCTAGTAGAACCAGTTTTCGGATTGGTAATAAAATTATAGGTAGCGATGACATCTTTGGCAGTAAAAGGAGTACCATCTGACCATTTAATATCTTTTTTTAGCTTCCATGTCACGGATTTACCATCCCGGGCAACTCCCCCATTTTCAATAGTAGGAATTTCTGCCGCTAAAAAAGGAACTAATTCCCCTTTTTCATCGAAACTAGCCAAAGGTTCTAAGGTAATGCGACTCGCTTCTGAGTCTTTAAATCCCGTGGAGAGATGGGGATTTAAAATCGTCGGTGCTTGCCAATATAAAAGTTTTAAAGTTTCTGAATTATTATTGGTCGTTGCTGGGGGATTATTAGCTGTTTGTTGACGACAAGCACTAAAAAGCAGCGTACAACTAAGGGATAAAATTAACAGGGGCAAGAAAAGCGATCGCTTAAACATTTTTAGTGACAATCAATAATTCAACAGGGTGACTTAGGTGATTTCCTACCCCACCAATAACAAGTTATCAGACATTGAGTCTTGATCTCGATCGATTAATTGATTATTTGCCTTTATCCATTCCTAGTCAAGTTAAATCGATCATGCTATGGTAGCGATGCTGTACTAGACAATAAAATTCTAGGCACGGCGACGAAAATGCTTATGACCTTATTTCATCAGGGCGCGACAGCAGAGGAAATCGTTAATCGTTACCCATCACTAAATCTAGCTGACGTTTACGCCACGATCGCTTTTTACCTCAATCACCAATCGGAAGTAGAATCCTACTTGCAACAGCGACAACAGCAAGCACAGAAGATTCCGGTAATCAATCAAGGGAGATTTGACCCCCAGGGATTGCGAGATCGCCTTCTTGCCCGTAAAGCAGCGCAGCAAGAATGATTAAGCTTCTGGTTGATGAGAACTTTGATAATACTTAACTGGCGCGTTACGGCGGATTACTAATTTTGTTTTTTCATTCCAAGCTTATCACCGCCTAACGCACCCTACAAAATTGCTGACCATTTCCGTTAGCTTGCTAGATTTTCTGCACGGACAGAGCTTCGAGGTCGTCCATAAATTTGTTCAAAGATTATACTGTGAGCATAATTTATTAATATTGAGCCAATCCGTTAATTATAAAAATGATGATTCTCGCAAATGTCATTTGGCCGTCTTTGTATCTGGTTGAACGTATAAACACATGGTGGATAGTTGGAATTAGTCTCCTGATTGAGTTCCTCTGCTTAATATGGCTGACCCAAGAAAAAATATGGAAAGTAGGATTGATGACTCTTGTGATGAACCTCGTTTCTACAGTTGTAGGTATTGTCGGCATCCCTTTGTCTGGTATTGTCTGGGAGTTAATTGCAACTATCACAATCCATCCCCTGTTTCACTGGGGTACATTCAATCCAGTTACTTGGATAGTGAGTTGTATTCTGGCTGCGCTGTTGAATGCAGTTGTTGAGGTTATGAGTCTAATTTGGATTTTTAAGTTTAGGTGGACAGCAAAAATTTTTTGGTGTCTAGTAATTGCTAATGGAATTACTGTTTCAATTGCTTACTGGACTATACTACTTACTCCACCAGGTCTAATGTGAATAAGATAATACAAAACTTTTCTCAGGATTTATTGGCACTTAATGTTAGCGATCTCAAGCTAACACTCCACGGCAGCGGACGGATAGAAGCCGCTTGTGGGGATGCCGAGGTTATCTGCCGCCGCTGCGTTTTGCCGTTAGCCGTAGAGTGCGTTCCCTAAGGGACTTGCGTAAAAATAAGATGCCAGCTAGTCCAGTAGGGTGCGTTAGACGGCGACAATCTCTGCTCTTACTTAGGACTAGCAATCCGTCGTAACGCACCACCCACGAGATATATTAAAAATAGCCTCGTAGGTTGGGTTGAGCGAAACAATACTGAGGCGAAAATAGCTTAATTCGCTTGAAAAAGCGAAACCCAACCACCCCAAAGGTTACTCTTTGTTGGGTTTCCTTGCGTCAACCCAACCTACAATAATTGCTTACCCGGATTGGTACTTCATGAACTGGCAGGGCAACGTAAAGGAACCTGGACGGTGAGAGTATCTGGAAACTGGCGGATCACTTTCACCTTTGACGGTGTTGATGCTTGTGATGTCGATCTTGAGGACTACCACTGTTGACATCCTCGCCGCCCTAAAAGTGCGGCGATTCCTAAACCTCACGATTTAAGTTTCTGCTTCCACCACCGTCGCATACCACAGTTAAAAAACCATGTACTGTCTTACACAGAGTCCACAGACTTTCGCCCCATTTCAGAAGCCCGATTCCGTGTGTCCCACGGTACGTTGACCGCCTATAGCTTCTTGTACTTGTTGCGCGCGACTTTTTACCCGGCCAAGCTTTTCTGGTCGGAACCCCCTAAGCCGAGTTTTCAAGGTGCTGCGCCGTCCACTTGGTTTTCGAGACTGGCCTTTTAATTCTAACGTAAAGCCAACCTAGAACGGCGGGGTTTCAGACCCAAAATTTCCGATGAAAATGCATAATCCACCACATCCTGGCGAAGTTCTTAAAGAACTTTGTCTCGAACCTTTGAATCTGACTGTGACTGAGGCTGCTGAAGCATTGGGTGTAAGTCGAAAAACCCTATCTGCCATCTTAAATGGTAGGGCAGGTATTAGCCCCGAAATGGCAATTCGCTTAGGGAAAGCTTTCGATACATCTCCTGAAAGTTGGCTCAATCAGCAAATGCAATACGATCTATGGCAAGCAGAGCAGACAATTGGCAATATCAAAGTCAAACGGCTATCAGTGCGATCGGCGATTGCGTAGGGTGCGTTAATTAAATGTAACGCACCACCCACGAGATATATTAAAAATAGTTAGCCGTAGGGTGCGTTCCCTAATGTGGCTCCTACTGCCCCACCAATAGATTTTTGGGGAACGCACCATGCTAGAGGATTATAAAAATATTTGCCGTCGCACTCCAGCCCATCGTGGCTGAGTTCAACCGTTATCGAGAAAAATAATTAAATCCCGTCAAATTCCCCTAAAACTTTCACCTCTGGTTCTAACCAGAGGGACCAGCGATCGAACACTTGTTCCTGCACATGACGAATTAAACGCAGAATATCCGAGGCTTTTGCTGAACCAATATTCAGGATAAAATTAGCGTGTAATTCTGATACTTGCGCTCCACCAATTTGATAACCTTTTAATCCCATTTCCTCAATTAAAGCCCCGGCAAATTGTGGTTTAGGATTGCGGAAAACACTACCACAACTAGGACGATCATAGGGTTGGGTACTTTTGCGATGGAGTAAATTATGGGTAGTAATTGCCATGATTTCCTCGCGATTATCGGTAGCTTCTAACTGAAATGTAGCTTCGATAACTAAACGTTGATCCCCTTGCAGAGAAGAACTGCGATAACTATAATTTAAATCTTCTTTGCTTAAAGTTTCTAACTGACCATCGGGATTTAATACCAGCGCCCGCACTAATCGATCCGCCACACAGGAGGTATGTGCGCCCGCATTCATCACCACAGCACCCCCCACCGTACCGGGGATACCCACCGCCCATTCTAGGCCCTTCCAGCCCCGTTTTGCCGCTCTCCAAGCTATTTTTGGCAGGGGTTCCCCCGCCGCTGCTGTAATCGTAGCAGTTTCGGCATCAAAACAACTCGATCGCAGATGGCGAGTATTGAGGACAAGTCCGGGTAAACCTCGATCGCTGATTAGTAAATTTGAACCAGCCCCCAAAACAGTCAAGGGTAAATCTTGTGATTGCCACCAAGCGAACACTTCTCTTAATTCCTCTAGATTAACTGGTTCGGCATACCATTGCGCTCTTCCCCCCACCCGATAGGAAGTGAAATCAGCTAGAGAAACAGAGGTTTTAATCATAGGGTTTTAGGGGGTTGGAAGTTATAAATTATGAATTATAAATTATGAATTGGGGGTTGGGGAGCAGAACGTAGGTTGGGCTTCGGCTGTGAGCTTTTGCCGAACGGTTGAAGCATGAAACCCAACGATCATGTTACTTATTTAGGGTCTGCTGAAAAAGTACGGGCGAAGCATTCGGATAGAAAATCTGCGGTTTCACCGATAGGTTATTGCCCGAATGCTTCGCCCCTACAGGACGCGGGCCGATGAAGACGCAAGGTTTTGAACGACGATTCTCTCAAAATCTTACACCTGTTTCGCTCATAAAGCCACAAAACCCCTACCTTGCCTACATTTCACATTTATTCAGCAAACCCTATTTAATACTGCTCACTTAAAAACTCAAATCTGATAACTGATAACTGATAACTGATAACTGATAACTGACTCCTATACTCTAACTGCTAATTGTTCGCGGTAAAGAGAGAGCATTTCGGGGATAACTTGATTGAGATTGCCAGCGCCGAGGAACATGGCTAGATCCCCTGGTTGGAGAATTTCTAGCAGGAATTGACCTAAAGAACTCAATTCAGGGTGATAGTAGGCATTTTTATGGTGTTTTCTCACCTGTTCGACCACTTGCTGCCCCGTGACGTGATTGATATTCACTTCCCCGGCACTATAAATATCCGTTAAGACTACCACATCGGCGGAACTAAAAGCGGCTCCAAATTCCTCTAAAAAGGTAGTGGTGCGACTGTAGCGATGGGGTTGGAAAATAGCGATCGAACGTTGGTACTGTTTGCCTTCTACCTTCAATTTTGCCGCCGCTAAAGTGGCTAACAATTCGCTAGGATGGTGGGCATAATCATCGATAAAAGTAATGCCGTTTGCTTCTCCCTTGTGTTCAAAACGGCGTTTTGCCCCGGCAAAAGTAGCGATCGCATCGGCAATAACAGCAAATTCTAAACCGAGATAACGTCCGATGGCCACCACTGCCAAAGCATTACTAATATTATGTTGCCCGGGGATTTTCACTTCCATTTGTCCCAGATAACTGCCTTTTTCCCAGACGGAAGCTTTCATCATTCCCTGTTCATAGATAATCTCGCTGACGGTGTAATCCGCACCTTTTTCGGGATCGAGACTATAACTAATCGTCGGACGGAAATGCTCGGCGATCGTGTCACAATCTAAACAAGCGACTAAAATCTGGCACTGATGGGCGAATTCATGGAAAGTATCGATAACTTCGCTTAAATTATGGTAATGATCCGGGTGATCTAGCTCAATATTAGTGATTACGCCGATTTTCGGTGCGTGCTTGGTTAGGGAACCATCGGACTCATCGGCCTCTGCCACTAAAAAACGACCTTGACCGAGACGAGCGTTACCCTCCCAAGAGTCCACCTCACCACCGACAATGATCGTGGGGTCTAATCCCGCTTCTAACAAAACGTAACCGATTAGGCTGCTAGTGGTGGTTTTTCCGTGGGTGCCGGCGACGGCGATACTGTCGTAATCAGCGATTAAAGCCGCTAAAACGTCGCTACGGTGAAAAATTGGGTATCCTAAGTCTCTGGCCGCTTGATATTCCTTGTTATGGTCATTAATCGCCGTGGAGCAGATTACTTGCGGAACTGTTTGGCTAATGTTTTGAGGGCCCGGAGAATGAAATAAAGCTAAATTATTTGCCTCTTGACGGTGGAAAATGTGCGCTCCCGCTCCCTGTAGCCGTTGGGTGATATGAGTAGGACGTAAATCCGAGCCAGACACAGGTAAATTGCGCTTGGCTAAGATATAAGCGAGGGCTGACATCCCAATACCGCCAATACCGATAAAATGGAAAGGTTGGCCGTTAAAATTAACTTTTTTCACTGTTTTCACTCCTCAGACCCACGATTATATAAGTTTTAAACTCGATCGGTAGTAAAGTCAACTTCATGATAGGGGCATTTGAGCAGAATTCCCAAATGTTGCCCAGTTGCCTTGCAAAATCCTTGACGCAGAATTAAAATTTTTGCTCCCAATTCCTTTTTTTTAGGCTGTGGGAAGTGGGGTGTGGGTGTGGGTGTGGGGTGTGGGGTGTGGGGAGAATCAATAAAAATAATCTCGGAGTCTCGGAGTCTCGGAGTCTCGGAGTCTCCTATCTCCTGTCTCCTGTCTCCTGAATGGTGAGCTAATAAATTATTTCCGATCGGGATCGCAAAGTTCAACCTTTAAGGTATGATTGGGAACATTAATTATTTTTTTATGTATTGCACTAAAACGTAGAGGGCAAGCAGCAGTGATTAGAGTAGCGATCAATGGTTTCGGACGGATTGGACGTAATTTCCTAAGATGTTGGTTAGGACGGACTGATAGTGGCTTGGAGGTAGTGGGGATCAATGATACATCCGATCCCCGAAGTAACGCTCACCTGCTCAAATATGACTCGATGTTAGGCAAACTTAACGCTAATATCGATGCCGATGATAATTCTTTAATTGTTAACGGTAAAACCATTAAATGTTATTCCGATCGCAATCCCCTCAATCTGCCCTGGGCAGAATGGGGTGTAGATCTAGTGATCGAAGCTACTGGTGTTTTCGTCGATGAAGAGGGCGCTTCTAAGCATATTGTCGCAGGAGCTAAAAAAGTCCTCATTACCGCACCGGGTAAAGGTTCGGGTGTGGGAACCTATGTCGTCGGTGTCAACGCTCACGAATACGAACACGATAAATACAATGTCATCAGCAATGCCAGTTGTACCACCAACTGTCTTGCTCCTGTCGTCAAAGTGATTCACGAAAACTTCGGCATCATCAAAGGGACGATGACCACCACCCACAGTTACACTGGTGATCAACGCATTCTTGATGCTAGTCACCGGGATCTCCGTCGCGCTCGCGCCGCTGCCGTTAACATCGTTCCCACCTCCACCGGTGCTGCCAAAGCTGTAGCCTTAGTTATCCCCGAAATGAAAGGGAAACTTAACGGTATCGCCCTGCGTGTACCCACTCCTAACGTTTCTGTAGTGGATTTAGTCGCACAAGTGGAAAAAAGCACGATCGCGGAACAGGTAAACGAAGTCCTCAAAGAAGCTGCGGAAAATTCTTTGAAAGGAATTCTCGAATATAATGATTTACCCCTCGTTTCCTCTGATTATCGCGGTGTTGATGCCTCCTCGATCATTGATGCTAGTCTCACCATGGTGATGGGTGGCGATATGGTAAAAGTTATCGCTTGGTACGATAACGAATGGGGTTACTCCCAACGGGTGGTTGATCTCGCTGAAGTCGTCGCCAGCAAGTGGAAAGGCTAAATCAGTGATCAGTAAACAGTAATCAGTGAACAGTGGGCGTTAATTAGGAGTCAGGAGTGGTTAGTGATAACTGATAACTGACTAACTGATAACTGTTAACTGTTAACTGATAAGTGACAAATTCTCACTGAAAAAGCGCCGATAGATTCCCTCTGTCACCAATTGAGCGGTGATTAGGTTAGCTAGGGCAATCATAAACAGGATCAGTATCTGGTAGGAAGCGGCGTTTAAAGGTTCACTTCCTGCCAATACCTGTCCGGTGAACATTCCGGGTAAACTGACTAAACCCACCACCATCATCTGATTGAGGGTGGGGATTAAACTAGCTCGAATCGCCGCTTTTTGATAATCTGCGATCGCCTGTTGAGGGGTTGCCCCCAAACAAAGATGGGTTTCGATTTCTAAACGGTGACTTTTAATCGCACTGCTTAATCTTTCCCCGGCTAAAGAGGCACTATTCATGGCATTGCCTAACACCATCCCCGTCAAGGGAATTAAGTATTGGGGTGAGTACCATTGTTCTGGTTGAATAATTAAAGCGATCGCATAACCTAAAGTTAGACAGCTACTAATCAATAAAGAGCCGAAAACTAGCGGTAATAAGCCTTTATCCCGGCTATCGATGCGATTTTTAGCAACAATAGTCGCAATAGTCATCATCACTGCCAAAATCCCCAGCACTGCTAGAGGATTATCAAGGGAAAAAATAACGGCGATAACGTAGCCTACCACTAATAATTGCAGGATCGATCGACCGGTCGCTAATAATAATTGTCCCTCTAGAGCTAAATTTGACCAACGGGAGAGGAGTAAACAAATACCCATCATCCCCAAAGCCCAACCCAAATCCACCAGATTTAGTTCTACTAATCCATCCATAAAAATAAAAGAAACAAATTACAACGATAGTTCATCTATAAATAGCAAGTTTATAATTATTTTTGACTAATTATCAAAAAAATCGGCTCTAAAACCTCGCCTTAAGGCGAAAAGTTTTTGTAAAGGGAATTTATGCCCCGTTACAAAAACTGCCTCCTGCCTCCTGCCTTCGTTATTCCTTCTTTTCGCCGACAAATCCCGATTAGTCTCTAATTTGAGTGAAAGCGCGTGAGTACAATTCCCCCCGTCGATTTATCCCGTCAATACCAAGTCATCAGCGAAGAAGCTAACCATGCCGTTTTAGAAATCCTCCGTTCTGGGCGCTATATTGGTGGTGAAGCTGTGAGCGAATTAGAACGACAATTTGCTCTCTATCATGGTGTTAGCGATTGTGTCGCCTGTAATTCGGGAACCGATGCCCTTTATCTGGCACTGCGCTCCCTCGGTATTCAAGCGGGGGATGAAGTAATTACTTCTACTTTTTCGTTTATTGCCACCGCCGAAGCGATTAATTTAGTCGGGGCAGTGCCGGTTTTTGTCGATATCGATATCAATACTTTTAACCTCGATGTGGCACTGTTGGAAAAAGCGCTTACTCCCCAGACTAAAGCGATTATCCCAGTACACCTTTTTGGGCAATCTGTCAATATGTCTGAGGTGGTAAATTTCGCTCGTTCTCATAATTTATTGGTGATTGAGGATTGCGCTCAAGCAACGGGAGCAGAATGGCATGGGCAGAAAGTGGGGAGTATCGGCGATATTGGCTGTTTTAGCTTCTTTCCCACCAAAAATTTAGGCGGTTGTGGCGATGGTGGCGCAATTACCACCAATAACCCCGAGTTAGCGGCACAAATTCGCATGATTAAAGAACACGGCAGCAAGGTGCGTTATCTCCATGAGGTAATTGGGGTGAATAGCCGCTTAGATGCCATTCAAGCGGTTATTTTGCAAATTAAGCTGAAATATCTCGATTTTTGGAATAATCAACGGATCGAGATTGCCCAACGTTATCGGGAATTACTGCAACCTTTGCCTAATATCACTTTACCTGCCGCTTTAGCCGGAGGTAAGCACGTTTGGAATCAGTACACAATCCTAACGGAAAATCGTGACCAAATTCGGGCGGCTTTGCAGGAAAAAGATGTCCTATCCATGGTTTATTATCCGATTCCCCTACATTTACAGCCGGTTTATCAGTATTTGGGCTATAAAAAAGGCGATTTACCCGTGGCTGAATTGGCCAGTGAAAAAGTGTTATCTTTACCTATGTTCCCCGATTTAAGCTGCGAGGAACAACAACAGGTAGCCTATGCGCTGAAAGATTGTTTGCATAGTTCCTAAGTTATCAGTGGGAATTAGGAATTAGGAATTATAAATTATGAAGTGGGGAGAAAAAAGCTGCCCCCTGCCGACCGCCTCCTCTCCTAATTCCTGACTCCTGACTCCTAACCCCACCAACAGACTTATTCAGCCAACCCTAATTAAGCGGTTAAATCGATTAACTTTTGTTTTAAAGTTTCCAATCCTAGCCGACGAATAGCCGAGATAAAAACAGCTTGGGGATATTTTTCCTTAGCTATTTCCAAATCGTCGCTTTTTACCTGATCCAACTTATTAAACACCATTAACATTGGACCAGTTTGAATCGGCATCTCCGAGAGGATTTTTAATACCGAGGCAATCTGACTTTCCCAAGCTGGATGGGACAGATCCACCAGATGGAGTAAGGCGTCTGCTTCCGTTACTTCCTCTAAAGTTGCCCGAAAAGCATCCACCAGCGAGGGGGGTAATTCGTGGATAAAACCCACCGTATCGGTTAGTAAAAGGGTGTGAGAGACTTGGGTGAGGGGATCGGTAATAGTTAAGCGTCGGGTGGTGGGATCGAGGGTAGCAAACAGTTGATCGGCGGTATAAACTTCGGCAGCGGTGAGCGCATTAATTAAAGTAGATTTTCCCGCATTGGTGTAACCGACGATCGCCACACTGGCTACATCTTGTTTTTGCCGTTGTTTGCGTAAACGGGAACGATGAGCTTGCAGTTGATCCACCTCATCCTGGAGACGGGATAAACGACGTTGAATAGTTCGGCGTTCTGTTTCTAATTTTGTCTCCCCCGGTCCGCGAGTGCCAATTCCTCCCCCTAATCTCGACATAGCTAATCCGCGCCCAGTGAGACGGGGTAAAGTGTATTCTAATTGGGCTAATTCTACCTGTAGTTTACCCGCTTGGGATTGGGCCCGTTGGGCGAAAATATCCAAGATCACCTCGGTGCGATCGACCACTCTCACCCCGATTTGATTCTCTAGATTGCGAATTTGGGCGGGAGAAAGGTCGCGATTGAATACAACTAAATTAGCCCCCGAAGTTTGCACCTGTAGGGCGATTTCTGCCACTTTTCCCGAACCGATCACTGTTTGAGGATGGGGATGATCCCGTTTTTGTCGGGTGACTTGCAAAACTTTGCCCCCGGCGGTATCAACTAAACGTTCTAATTCGCTTAAACCGTCCTCAAACTGGCGATCGCTCATACCGTCGGTGATTAAACCAACCAATAGCACCCGATCTTCGGCTGTATCAACGGTTATAGCGGTAAATTCTCGCTGAAACTCCGCCTCTAGTCCTTCCACTAACTCTAAAAAGTCCTGTTTGCTTAAATCCTCTAGATTTAAGGGAGGGGAGACAGACCAGTATATATTACTATTGACATTTGTTTGACTTTGTGGTATAAGATGCGCCAGATAGACTTGCTCCACATAACCGGTCGCCCCACCACCGCGACGGATCATGCCTGTACCGGTTAGGGTTAAGATCACCAGTGCGTCTAATCTTTGCACAGCCATGGCGGTTAAACTGGATTCTTTTGGCGGTTCCTGCTTGAGTTCCGTGGCGATACAACGAATTCCGCAAAGACGTTCGGAACCGTAGCGGGGTAGTTCCAAGAGAGAAAATTGGGTTTGTCGGGGGGTTCCCACTCCCACACGAATTACCTGGCCGCGACGGTTGATATAGGTGCAGAGGGGTTGATGGATATCGGTACTGATAGCCGCCAGTCTTTGGGCGAATTCTGGGGTGGTGAGAGTATCAATAGGCAAGCTTTCATGGTACAGCCTTTGTAGCTGTTTCATCTGACTGGCTTTCAGTCCCTGGGTATTGCCGAAGATGGTATCGATAGGCTTTCCTCGCAATTAGGATTTTATCTATTATTGTAGCGATTATGAGACTCGCTGCTCCTTGAGGGCGTTTCTCATCAAGATGAAGTGTAACCTAATTTGCTGCTGATTCAGAAGTAGCGATGATGGCTTAACGCTTTACTTTCTTGGCCATTGTAGTCATGGATAAAATACCAAAGGGACACCCAAGGGGATTCTCCATTTTTTTAGAGAACGATAGACTCTCTCTCACTAACCGGAAAACCCGTTGTCGAAAAGTATTATTTAGGGTCTGCTGAAAAAGTTTGTTGGTGGGGGCAGGGTGTGGCCCCCACCAACCCCGCCCCCCCTGCCCCCCCGACCCCCCCGATGTCGGGGGGGCAGGGGGGGTGTAGGGTTTTACCGATTTTGAGGTAGTCAGTTACCTAATTTTCAGGGAAAAAGTCCCGGAATTTTACCTCTGATCACTCCCAGTCCGGTACTTTTTGATTGACAAAAAGTCTAAAAGTCTTACCCAACAAGGTTTTTAGATTTATTCAGCACACCCTAGATAAAAACCAATAACTTCTCCAGTGTTTGTATCAATAGCCAATCAAATATATACCTTGACTTTTTGAGAGAATACGAAGGTTCATATCCCATCACCTTCCACCCTTATCTGACGGGGAACAGCCGCCAATTTATTATTGTTGACATAATTTTGTAACCATAGAAAACCCTACTTGACTATCTTGAGACGGATGATTCATTAGTGGGACTTAGGCGTTTTCGGTCATCAAAAAAGGCTCAAACCATTACGGGACAAAGGGTTAACCTCGATTTATGATTTTCCTTGATCTATCTGGGTTTCAGCGATTTTGGGCTTCTCGAAGTAAATCCCAAGCGGGGATTGGAGTTGAGGCTTTTCTCGATTTGTTTTTTGTCTAAGTCCCATTAGGGGTATTTCTAGACCATTTCTCTACTGTGAGAAGATACCTGGCGATCGCCGCTCTGGAATTAGCCAAGCAAATGCTGATCCTAAATCTGGTTATTAAAAACTGATTATTTATTCTCCCCTACCCCCCCCTTGCCCTAGGGCTGTTTCATTCTCCGAATCTAATTCTTTTTTTGCTACCTTTAATCCCTTATAAGGTAAGCAAAGCACGACGTTTTTAAAAATTTTCAGCTATGTATTTCCGAGAAATCGACTAAAAACGTTGCCAGATAAGGATTTGAGAGAATGACATTTCAGAGAATGAAACGACCCTACTCCAACGGGGGGTTTGGGTAGGGTTGATTCATGAATCAACCCTACCTAGCGGGGGGGTTGCCTTTTGCATGAGTGCATGAGTGCCTGTCCTTATAAGTAGCCTATGCTCAACGGATTTAGTATGACAGCCTTTTTCTGATCAAGACGAAGTGTAACCTAATTTGCTATGGACGACCGACACCTCGCACCCCACACCCTGCCCCCAGAAAAAATTTTTTCGGCAAACCCTATTTATCCGGTATTGACCTTGAATAGCCATCGTTGCCCCTTGTTTCCTGTCGAGCGGCGAATGATTAATAATTTCTTTGTAAATTGCAAAACAGATAAAAAATTTCTATGAAAAAACTGGCAAAAATTGGCAAGACCAAAAATGCTGATCAGCTTGGAACAACTGAGATAGAGCATCGTCAATCTGGACATTCAAAATGTCACCAACTTGCCGTGATCCCGATGCTAATAGTCAGAGGGAGACTTGCATAATTTCAAAATCTAAGTTAATCTCTCCTAAAAGTCACCTTTAGGTATTTTGACTAAAAAGAAAGTTGCCTAACTTCTACTCTAGCCTCAAGGCTAATGCTGAAAGCTAGAATCATCGGCTTAATCGACTGGCTCTAGCTAACTCTTTACACCACAGGAGGTCTGTTTGAAAGAGACTTTTATCCCCAACCCCATGACATCCGCTACCCCAGAACAGAATTGCACTGCTGAGTCTAACCGAGTCCGTTACTCAGTTGCTCTACTGGGATTAGCACTCTCTCTGGGAGTACCTAGCATTCTCAACTCCACCTCAGAATCAGCCCAGGCCGCCAATTCTGTACCCTTAGAATGGGAAGTGATCGACCTGTCCCAAAAAGCCAAGGATGCGGGTAAAAAACTAAAAGAACCGCAAATAATCCAATCCCAAGCACTTGCTACCGTCAAATTCATCGCCACATCAGTGGTTGAGCATCAGGTAAAACCGGGAGAATCCCTGTGGAGTTTAGCCGACACCTATCAAACCACCCCTACAGCGATCGCTAACCGCAATCATCTCCCCCCCCAATCCGATCTGATTATCGGACAAACCTTAAAAATTCCCACTCCTGAGCAGTTGCCCCCGGCAGCCCCGGCAGCAACTCCTGAGCAGTTGGATAGTTCCTCTGCTAGTCTGCGTCAAACCCGTCAACGTCTCCAAGAAAGTTTGGCCGCCCTACGGACCGAGGAAATCCCCCATCAGTCCGATTCCGGGGAAACAGTAATCGTCACCGAAACTACCGCTCTCGTTCCCGATAATTCGCCAACCACTGTCGAGATTCCCGTTATTGCTCCCCAAGAATCGCCCCGACCAACCAGCCAGGTGATCCCGATTCCCGTTCCCACCCCTGAAAGCGATCGCCCGATAGCCACAATTCCCGTTAATCCTCCCTTAACCAGCAGACCGGAAATTCCCAGCGTTGCCCTACGAAATCCGGCTCCTGTGACTGAAATTCCCGCCGTTCCCAATCCTCGGGTCATAGTTCCCCCAGAAAACCAAGTTTATCGGGTTCGGCCAGGGGATACCTTAAACACGATTGCTCGCGCTCTCGGCATCACCCCCGCCGAATTAGCCAGGGAAAACGGCATTGACAACCCCAACCGGATTAAAGTTAATCAAACCCTAGTGATTCCCGACCGCTCTGCCAACGCTAGAGTTAATCAAAATCTTACTTCCTTGGTCGGCGATCGCCAGAGATTGTCCTTTAACCCCAGCAATCGACAAAATTTGCCCGCCGCAACCGCCACCACGGAGACGGAAGAATTCCCCGAAAATATCACCGGCAGCTATCGGGAAAGATTGCGCCAAGAGGTGGCTAATCTGCGGGAAACTAACCTTTCGGAAACCCAGAAAAGTATCGCTATTCCCGTCGATAATCCCGCAGAAACTGTCGATGCTCGGCAAATAACCCCTAATCCCCAATGGGATGCCCTTCGTTCTCGTTCTAACCAAAGCACCCCCCCACAGATTATCGGTTCGGCTCCTACCAATGTGGAAGAATATAATGATCGCCTACGAATTCCCGTCGGCGAAACCGTAGAACCTTCCCTTCCTCCCCTCGCTAATCCCGATGAGTATTTACCTAATCCCACCCCCATTTTTACCGGCTTTATCTGGCCCACTAGAGGTGTGTTAACCTCCGGTTTCGGTTGGCGCTGGGGCAGACCTCATCGCGGCATCGATATCGCCGGCCCAGTGGGTACACCCGTTGTGGCGGCGGCTGCCGGTGAAGTAATCGCCTCCGGTTGGAATTCTGGCGGTTATGGCAATCTGGTGAAACTGCGTCACCCCGATGGTAGCACCACTCTCTATGCCCATAACAGCCGTCTGCTGGTGCGTCGCGGCCAAACTGTTCAGCAAGGCGAGCCAATCGCCCAGATGGGTAGCACCGGTTTTAGCACCGGCCCCCACCTACATTTCGAGGTTCACCCCTCCGGCCAGGGCGCAGTCAATCCCATGGCTTTCCTGCCAGGCAGACGTTAAAGATGCCCAGAGAGGGAAGATTTTTTCTTCCCTTTTTCGCTCTTGTGCAATTGGGTGATTGTGTGTTATGATTGATAACTGTGTAAACAACGGCTTAGTAGCTCAGTTGGTCAGAGCAGGGGACTCATAAGCCCAAGGTCGGCAGTTCAAATCTGCCCTGAGCCATTTTCGGAAAACCTAAGTGTAGAATTTTAGAAATACAAAATTTTGCTTTTTATCTCGTTCCTAGGTAGAACCTGGGAACGCTCCCTTCGGGTTCTACCTGATCACTGTTCCCCACCAAAGCCCTTTTTTGATTCCTGAAAATTCGCACCCATAAGTATGGGAAAGGACTTGACTTTGGCGGCGGTTTGCGTTATGCTTTTCTTATAATGGGAATCTGTGCAAATTTTGAGGACTGCATATATTACCATTATGAATAAAATCTTTTAAAAATATTATCTCAAAATCTCCCCACAAAAGCAAGCAAAATTTTGCCAATAATTGTTAAGTTTTGTTAAAAAGAAAGGGAGAGAGCGGCCTTTATTTTTTCCCTTGCAGTAAGCCAAAACGAATTAAACCCGACTCGTAACCGCGCCGCATTAACCCTAAAGATAAAGCTCCTTGGATAGTAGTGTAACCGCTTGCTAACAAACCAGCGATCGCATCTGTGCTGAGGGCCGAGTCAATCACCACATCCCAAAAAGCGGCCACCGATAGAGACCAATCATCGGTTTTTAGGTCTCGAAAGCCAATGTCACGGGCAATATCGGCGTATTCTGGCAAAGAAATCACATAGGGGAGACAATAAACCCGATAAATCTCGTTTAATAGTTTAATCTCCCCTTCCGTTAAATTACCGGCGAGGGAAGTGGTGGGACGATGACACCAAGTGGCCATCAAAAAAGTGCCCCCGGGCTGCAAAACCCGATAACATTCCCGCAGAAATTGCCTTTTATCGGGCATATGTTCGCCACTTTCCAATGACCAGACCAGATCAAAATTATCGTCAGGAAAAGGGGTTTTTAGGGCATCAGCCACACAAAAACTGACTTGTCCTTCTAAATTGAACTCTTGCGCTCTTTGGCTGGCTCTAGCGGCTTGTACTGGGGATAGGGTAATCCCCACCGCTTGGCTGTGAAATTTTTCGGACAGATAAAGACTACTGCCACCAATGCCACAACCTAGATCGAGAATCTGATTAGCACTGGTGACATCACCCCAAGTTAATAATTCTTCTATTAAATCAATTTGTGCCTGACGGCGATCGAGTTTAATCTTGCCGCCCCGACCGTAGTAACCATGGTGCATATGTTCGCCCCAAATCCTTTCCCATAGTCCACTAGAGGAGTCGTAAAAATCGGCTATTCGTTGCTCAAGTTCCATGGTGATTTCCTAGTTAAGAGAGGCACTCTTGCCAGAGATTAGCCAGATATGTTATACCAAATCCTGTTTAAAAAGTACAGCAAAGTGGGAAGTGGCAAGTGGGTTTTCAAAGTTCGATGTGTTTTACTTTATCTTAATATCATTCGATCTTGTTCGACTTTATCTTAATATCATAGGTTCCGATTTTTGCAAGAGGTCTTATGATTAAGGCAGGATTAAAACTACTGGCTGTTTTGATGTTTAGTATTTTTAGCTTCAATGGGGTGGTCTTGGCCGAGGAAGCACCCAAGCTATCTGGTTATCAGGCAGATTTAAGCCAAACATCTGTTTCTGGCCTTTCATCAGGGGCTTTCATGACGGCTCAATTCCATGTGGCCTACTCAGATAGGCTGGTGGGAGCAGGTATAATTGCTGGCGGTCCTTTTTTTTGTGTAGGTTCTTACGAGACGGATCCAGAGCAATTTTTCGAGCAAGCGACATCAACTTGCATGAATCCTCTGACTGAGTCAGTAGGACCGGATGGGAAAAGATTATTTAAAAAAGCGCAAGAACTGGCCAGTGCCAACAAAATTGCCGATCTCAACAACTTAAAAGATGATCGGGTCTATCTATTCAGTGGTTCAAGTGATCGCGTAGTTAAAACTGTCGTCGTTGACAAGGTAAAAGATTTTTATCAAGCTGCCGGCTTGCCCTCAGAGAATATTAAATACGACAAGAATATTAATGCCGGTCATGGCATAATTGTCGAGGAGTCTAGGGTGTCATGTTCAGATACTAAGTCACCCTTTATAAACGACTGCGATTTCATGCAATCCCATCGGATTTTAGAGCATATTTATGGCAAGTTGAATCCACCAGTTGAATCTAATAGATTAAGTGGCCAGATTATTCGGTTTGACCAGAGCGAGTTTATTGACGGTAAAAAGACGAGTATGAGTCGGGAGGCTTATGTTTATGTACCTGAAGCCTGTAAAAAAGAAAGCTGCAAAGTTCATGTAGCTATTCATGGTTGCAAACAGGGGGCAACGGAAATTGATGATACTTACTACACTAAAACCGGTTACAATGAAATAGCTGATACCAACAGGATAATTGTCTTATATCCCCAGGTTGAACCGTCAGCATTAATCCCTTACAATCCCCAGGGATGCTGGGATTTTTGGGGATATTCTAGTGCAGATGCAGATAATCCTGTCTTTTATACTAGAGAGTCTCCCCAGATGAGGGCAATTGTCGCTATGTTAGAACGGTTGGCCGAACCGCGCCCTCAATAATTCAATCTTTTTGCTGGCACAGACAGAGAAATACATTAAGCAGTTTACGAGGAAACTACCATGCAAAACGAGCTAGTTAAACAGTGGATTGACTCGAACAAATTGGCAATAGAGTCCTTCAAGAATATTACGGCCACTAATGTGAACGCGATGGATGCCATGTTAACAAGTTTTGTTAACCCCAGCGCCTTCGCCGAACTAAGCAAGGGTTATCTAAGCTTGACCAAAGAATTGGGGGAAGTTTATACTGATAGTATTAATGAACTATTTCAAAGCCAACTGAAGCTGGTGAATTTACAGGCAACCTCTGAGTCTTTTAAGGACTTGGGTGAAATTTATGTCAGTTCGATGACCAATATCGGACTAAAGCAAGCAGAATTGATGAGCCTGTATCTAGAAACTACAGCCAAGTATCTAGAGATATTAAAGGGTGCTCAAAAAGTAGATGATCTATTCAATGTCCAAACCAGTATTTTTAGCGAACTTCAAGAAAAGTTGAAGGGGAATATGCTCGAAACAATGGGAGTTCTTAACTCTATCAATACTGCTCTGGATAATTGGACTCAAAAAAGCCTTGACGCATTCGCATCTGATGAGACTATCAATGGCTAGGTGGGGTGAAGACAATCAAACCCGACAGCAACCCCGAAGATCGTGTCAGAATAGATCAGTGTAGTCACTGATGATCTTTGAGAAAAATATTTATATGTTAGGACGGGACAGCTACGATTTAATCATTGTCGGGGGCGGTATAGTCGGGACCACCCTAGCGGTGGCCTTAAAAAATACAGGATTAAATATCGCTATGATCGAGGAACGTCCCCTAGAGGTGGCCGCCTGCCGTCGTCAAGCTTATGCCCTCTCGCTGATGTCCAGCAGGATTTTTACAGGCTTGGGTATCTGGGATAAAATCTCGCCCAGTATCGGTAAATTTCGTCATATTCGCCTTTCCGATGCCGATTTTCCGATTTTTGTCCCCTTTGTGGTCGATGAGCTAAAAACCGATTATTTGGGCTATGTGGGCGAACATCAAGTAATTTTAACCGCCCTGCACAAGGCCAGCCAAGATTGCGATCGCATTGACTGGTTATCCCCTGCTAAAGTGTTAGAAGTGGAGTACGGAGCAGAAACAGCCACTGTCACCCTGGCAGAAGCCGGTCAAACCCGAAAAATCACCACAAAATTAGTTATCGGGGCCGATGGGGCCAAATCCGCTATCCGGCAAGGGGCGCAAATTAAAACCAAAGGTTGGAAATATTGGCAATCCTGTGTCGCTTTCACCATTAAACATCAACTCGATCGCAACGATACCGCCTTTGAAAGATTTTGGCCCACCGGTCCGATGGGCATTTTACCGCTCCAGGGTAATCGCTGTCAGATCGTTTGGACAAATCCCCATGAAGAAGCGAAAAAACTGCAAGAAATGCCCGAAGCGGAATTTATCAAGAAATTAGAAGCATATACGGGGGGATTACTGGGAAAAATAGCATTAGTTAGCCCCCGCGCTCTCTTTCCCGTACAGTTAATGCAGAGTGATACTTATGTGAAACCCCGACTGGCTTTAATTGGTGATGCCGCTCACTGTTGTCATCCCGTCGGTGGTCAAGGTTTAAATTTAGGCATTCGCGACGCTGCCGCTTTAGCGCAGGTATTAAAGGAAGCAGCGGAAAAGCAAGAGGATATAGGAGCGCTTTCTACCCTAAAATCCTACGAAAAATGGCGTAGATCGGAGAATTTAGCGATTTTAGGCTTCACAGATTTTCTTGATCGTCTGTTCTCCAATAACTGGCCGCCCATCGTTCTCATCCGTCGTCTCGGATTGGCAATGATGCGCGGTTTTCCCCCGTTAAAATTGTTTGCCCTGCAATTAATGACGGGATTAAAAGGACGTATTCCCCAATTAGCTAGATAGCTGGCCACTAATTCCGGGGATGGGGGAGAAAGGAAGAAAAAAAAAGCTTGCAAAATGCTGCGATTATCGCTATGATGGTTAAGGTTCAATATCGGGGCGTAGCGCAGCTTGGTAGCGCACTACTTTGGGGTAGTAGGGGTCGTGGGTTCGAATCCCGCCGCTCCGATTGCAGAAAAACAGAGAGTTAGGTAGGGATGCAACCAATCCCTACCTTGTCCTGTTTACTGGGAATTCTCTTAATTTATCAGCGTTCCTGATCAAGTTAGTTCACCATTAAGATCACTGCTCTAGTCGAAAATGTCTCATCAAATATCAGCTTACGGTTCCTGGAAATCGCCGATTACCTCCGATCTAATTGTGGCAGCATCGATTAGTCTTGGCGGTGTAACTCTAGATGGAGAAGATATTTATTGGTTAGAAGGCAGACCACAGGAAAAGGGGCGAAATGTTTTAGTTAAATTAAACCCCGACGGCACAACTACAGACATCACTCCAGGGCCTTTTAATGTGCGAACTCGTGTCCATGAATACGGGGGAGGTTCCTATCTAATTGTTGCGGGAATTATCTATTTTTGTAATTTTGCTGATCAAAGAATTTATCGCCAAACTGCTGGTAGTTTACCCCAACCTCTGACCCCAGAAAATTCCTGTCGTTATGCGGATTTAATTCTCGATAAATTTGGCAATCGTTTAATCTGTGTTTGTGAAGATCATAGCAAAAAAGATCGAGAACCAGTTAATAGTATTGTTAGCATCGATGTGGATACGGGAAAAATAAAAACTTTAGTATCTGGCGATGATTTTTATACCTCTCCTAGCTTAAGTGCCGATGGTTCTCGATTAGCTTGGATTAGTTGGAATCATCCTAATATGCCCTGGGATAGTTCTTTTCTTTGGGTGGCCGATATTAATAATCTTTATTTGAGTAATATTCGGGTCATTGCTGGTGGTGAAAATGAGTCGGTGTGTGAACCGCGCTGGTCCGCCGATCAACATTTATATTTTACCAGTGATCGCAATAATTTCTGGAACTTTTATTGCTTTAACCACGATGAACAAATCGAACCAGTTCTCGAACCGATAGAGGCTGAATTTGCCTATCCTCATTGGGTTTTTGGTTTATCTAACTACGGTTTCGCCGGGGAATCAAAGATTATTTGTAGCTATACAAAAGATGGTCGTTGGTATTTAGGAAGTATCGATACTGTTAATCGAGAATTCCCAGAAATTATCACTGCTGATACTAACATTTCTTCCCTACAAGTTAGCGATAACAAAATAGTTTTTATTGGCGGTTCTTTCAAGGAAGTAACGGCGGTTGTCTCAATGGATTTAGCCACAGGAACGAGAGAAATTCTCAAATCTTCCAGTAATTTAACTATTTCTAGCGATTATTTCTCGATTCCGGAAATGCTCGCTTTTCCCACCAGTCAGGGACTAACGGCCTATGCTTGGTATTATCCCCCTAAAAATCCCGATTATACCGCCCCCAATGGCGAATTACCGCCCCTTTTAGTCAAAAGTCACGGTGGACCGACGGCCGCGGCGACCTCTAGTTTAAGTCTGCGGGTGCAATACTGGACCAGTCGCGGCTTTGGCTATCTAGATGTCAATTATGGCGGTAGTACGGGTTATGGTCGTCAATATCGTCAGCGTTTGCTGGGAAATTGGGGAATTGTCGATGTGGAAGACTGCATCAACGGGGCAAAATATTTGGTTAATCAGGGATTAGTCGATGGGGAAAGATTGGCAATTTCCGGAGGCAGCGCCGGTGGTTATACAACTTTAGCGGCCTTAACTTTTCATGATACTTTTAAAGCAGGAGCTAGTTATTACGGAGTTAGTGATTTAGAGGTTTTAGCCAACGATACCCATAAATTCGAGTCGAGATATTTAGATAAATTGGTGGGACTTTATCCTCAAGAAAAGGAAATTTACTATCAGCGATCGCCTATTCATTTTACCGCTCAGTTATCCTGTCCGGTGATCTTTTTCCAAGGTTTAGAAGACCGAGTGGTTCCACCCAATCAAGCGGAAATGATGGTAGAAGCTTTAAAAGCGAAAGGTTTACCCGTTGCTTACGTTCCCTTTGCGGGAGAACAACACGGATTTCGTCAAGCTGAATCGATAAAACGAGCATTAGATGCAGAATTTTATTTCTATTCCCGTCTCTTTGGTTTTACTCCTGCTGATAATTTAGAACCCGTAGAAATTAAGTAGTCGTGCCAAATTAATTTCCTAGGTTCGAGAGGCGCTGAGGCCAATTCAAGTCTGAATTGCATCACTGTCTGAGGCAAGAAGCTGCTATACCTATCCCTAACTCATAGTTATAAACAGCCGCCAAAAGGTTAACTCTTAAACTATATCTTCGACGACGATTCCGATATTTACAGGATAAGATTTTCAAGATTTTGAGTTTCCTATTTAGGGCTTGCTGAATAATGGTAAAACCCTAAATAAACTAAAATCATGGCCTCTGCCTTTCCCACAACAGAAACAGATAATTTTCTCTGTATTTTTATCAGCTACTAATTGGGATTTTAAAGTATGATAACCTCTTTTACCCCCCAAAAAATCTTTCTGTTTCTTTTGAGGGCGTTCACATAGTAAGTAACTAAATTAATTTTTGCAACCAAAGTTAACCAAAGTTGACCACTTAAGAAAAAAATCCATAAAATTCCCCAAATCATTATCCAGTCTAACTTCCAGACCATCCACACTCTCGCAAAAATCCTTAATCCTTAACTTGGGAAAAATCCCCAACTTTACTATCTTAAGCCCAAACTTTGTCAAAATATCCTGACAATCTCCCCCCACTCCGACCCCCAAACTTGGTGTTGCTAATTTGAGATATGAATCTTCTCTTGTGGGATTTTTAAAACCTAGACCCAAACTAAATTTTGGATACGATGCACAGTTGGCATTCATACCTTGATTCAGCAACGTCTCTGTGGGCAAAAATTGCTATTAACTACCCGGAGGGGGAATTACAGGAATTTCGATCCCGTCCGGTGCTAAGGGGGGAGGTGTGGGGGTTAGTTCTGGCTGGTCAGCAGGTTCAGGTGTACTAACTAAGGGAATATTTTCCACCACGGGAAGACGGGGAGTGATTGGTTGGGAAAACATCGCTTGAATTGCCGCTTTTCTGGTTTCTTGAGGTTCCAAAGCTTGCTGCCAGAGACTTTCATAAAAGAAGAAAATCACCCCTAAACCCCGTTGACGAGCAGCCAATACCTTTTCTTCAATCAAGGGTAGGGCAATCGGTCGATTGCGTAAACCGGTTAAAACCCCCACACCGGTGGGTATCGTTTGCTGGGTTTCCTGAATTTCGGGACGCTCTATTTGTTTGAGAAAACTGGGCAGATCGGGACGATAAACCTGTACGATCAACTCATCGACTAATCCTTGCCGCACCCAACCGAGCCAATCCTGTAAATGACCATTATAGGCGAATTCGTAGGGATTAGGGGCGATCGAAAGCAGTATATTCGGTTTAACTGCCTCAATTGATTCTTTGAGATTAGCCAGAAAAGCAGTGATTTGATCGGCCCGCCATTTTGTCCATTCGGGATCCCGGGGGTTAGCTGGGGGCGTTTTTTCGGTTTCCTGTTGATAAAGGGCGATAGTATAGGGATCATAGCCGAATTCGTTGGGTAAACTCAGATGATCGTCGAATTGGATGCCGTTAATATCGTATTGTCCCACCACTTCCAAGACTAATTCCCGCAGAAAATTCTGCACCTCGGGACGGAAAGGATTCAACCACACCACCTCACCGGCTGCCCCCACCCAAGTGGTCCCTCCGTCGCGTTTTTGGGTTAACCAGTCCTGATGTTTTAAGGCTAATTCCGAAGTGGGAGGGGCCATAAATCCGAATTCAAACCAAGGAATGACCAATAATCCCCTTCCACGGGTTTGTTCCACCAATTCTGCCAAGATATCTTGTCCCTGCGCTCCCGTAGGCACAAAAGGCTGTATTCCTTCCCGTTTGGCGATCGCACTAGGATAGAGAGCATAACCGGAATTCCAGACCACGGGATAGATAGCATTAAAATTAAGATTAACTAATTGCTCGATCGCCTGTTGTCGTTTATCCCTGTCCATCAGCATGGCTGTGTCGTTGGTGGTGATCCAAACACCGCGGATATCAGGATCTCGACTTTGAGAGAAAGCAGCGGAAAAATAGCCTAATAGTAGGACTATGAGAAAAGATGCTAAGAATAGTAGTATAGGGAGCTTTTTAAGAATTTGCCGCCAAGCGCTGGTCGGAATTAGAAAAGTCATTTCTTTAAGGTGAAGATTAACGGTTTTAACTGGTTATAATACCAGCTTTGCTCAAATATTTCAGGCTAGATTGACCCAAAATATATATTTACCTATTTCTTCCTTCGCCACAATTGACCTTGAGGATAGAAATAATCAAGACGAATATCGAATTGATCTAGGGCCAGTAATAACCGATTGGAAGGACGAAAAAGAAATAAGTTGACCCGGGGAATTTCTAGGACTTCTTTTAACTTATCGGTATCGGGGTTAGTGGTAGTCAGGAAGTATTGTACATCAGCATTAAGACGATAATTAAGGGAAAGCAAATCACCTAAGTTAGTCCAGTCATTACCTTCGTCGCTGATAACAATGGCCTTAGGTACAGCATTGATTTTTCTGGCAACTTCGCCATTCCAATAACTAGGAACTTTTGCCCAACTGGTTTCGGAAAGAGCATTATTGAAGTTCGATATTATACTAGCAGTTAACAAAAAAGTCAAGATAATTTTACCGAAAATTTTGTCTTGATTAAGCAATTGTGACAAGAAAAAAGCCACAGTTATATAGATAGTAGGAAAAGTCGCAATTAGATAGCGGGTAACAGTTGATCTAGTGGTGGTCAAAATTAGATCGGGAATGACTAAAGCTAGGAAAGGTACTAGGGTTGAGGTAATCAGAAAAGTAAAAGCTATGGGGTTATTGTAGCGATAAACTCGCTCAAAAGCATAGATAGTTAAGATTAAAAAAAACAGTCTATATATATAGGTGAAGATGTTATTAAAACCAAAATCGCTATCGCTAAATGGAGAAGTAAAAGTTAAGAGCCATAATTTACCGAACAATCCCCAATCGAGATAGTTAACGGCAGCCCAACTGGTGGAGTTAAAGGCCCTTTGAGAGTTAGTTAAAAAAACCTGTAACCAGGGTATATAGAAAATTATCATTGTTAACCCAGATAACAGGAAAAATATCAAGTTATTTTTTCGCTCTGGTTTGATAACAAGATACCAAAGTATAAAGGATGCTTGAGCAAATAAGTTAAGAATAAAAAAGAGATGGGTGTAGAGTCCGAGAGTATTAGCGACGGTGTATAAAGACCAATTAACAAGAGTTCTTTTTTTGAGGCATTTTAACAGCAGCAATTGACTAATTATCGTTAACAAAACTAAAAGACTATACTGACGAGACATTTGAGCAAATATTATATCAACTGGAGAGAGTGCCAATAAAATTACTGCTAAAATTCCCGTTAACTTTGCTGTAAATAATTCTAGAGATAGATAGTAAATAAATGGCAGAGAGAGCAGACTAAAAACAATTGCTAAACTGCGGGAAGAAGCGGGAGAAAAACCGAATATTTTTTCCCAATAGCGAGAGATAATAAAGTATAAAGGTGGGTGCTGAGGGTCTTCTTTAGCGAGAGATTTAATCGTATTAAAAACATGACTTTCGGGTTTCAGTTGTTGAAATTTTCCTAATTCTGTGGTAGATAAAAGACGGTTTTGAAAGATAGTATCAGCGATTTCCTTTGCTTGATAACCAGTGGTTCTAATGGTGGTGTAGGATTCATCATGCCAATAGATTTTTTTATCGATATTCGCAAAACGAAAAACCACACCGAGAGTTAGGATAATTGCCAAAAGTATTAAGAGCCAATTGGGAGTTTTATAATTAATAGTTGCTTTCATTTTAATAATTAGAGCGACTTTGTTTAAGATTAAGAAACTTGGTAAATTCTGGTTGAAAAAGTAGCTTAATTGTGCCAGTAGGACCATTACGATGCTTAGTAATAATTACTTCAGCCACACCTCGATCGGGACTATCGGGGTTATAATATTCATCTCGGTATAACATCATAATTAAATCCGCATCCTGTTCGATACTATTATGAACGATGATATTATTGGCAATAAAATTATGCAATTTATCTACTGTTAAATCATACACTTCTGTCTCTCCATCCGCTTGAATTGCCATAACTTCATCCCAATTAAACCTTAGGTCTGAATTACTCAGAGAGCGAGGTAAAGCGATATAATTACCGATATTTAATTCATCTAATCTTTGCCAACCGTGGACAGTCAAAAATTTATGATTGGCTGTAGCTCTAATCGTGCGACCTAAACGAGTTGTTAATCGAAAAACTGGCTTAAATCCTGTGGAAAATACCTTAGTTACCAGTGCTTTTTCTAATTTCATTGTTTCCTCATTAAGAGCAAAAACCGTAAAATTAGAGCAATTCACTAACTGACAAATTGGCACTTTAGCACGAGGATCGGCTAACTCAACTAAACTATCACCCGCTAAACATCCCGACTCGCGTAAATCGGACATCATCGGTCTTTTATTATTGCGAGATTCCACAGCGCGACTTAACTGAGAAAGAGCAATTACCGGAGCATGAATTTCTCTCGCTAAACCCTTAAGACTGCGGGTAATTTTGGAAATTTCCTGAACGCGATTATCACCTCCCCCTTCCATTAATTGCAGATAATCGATTAAAACTAATCCCATTTGCCCCTTTTTTTCTGCCTGTAAACGCCGCACTTGGGAACGCATTTGAATTACACTTAAATTGGCACTATCATCGATATATATGGGCAAATTTAATAACTTTTCTAGTCCCCCAAGAACCTTTTCTAAATCATTTTGTCCCAAACGTCCCGATCGAATCCGATTACTTTCGATTTTAGCCTCATTCGATAACAAACGTTGGGCCAATTGTTCCTTAGACATCTCCAAACTAAAAACCGCCACAGGTAAATTCTGTTGAGCGATATTATAGGCAATATTAAGAGCAAAAGAAGTTTTTCCCATGGAAGGCCTACCCGCGATAATAACTAAATCCGAGGGTTGTAAACCACTGGTCATCGCATCGAGATCATAAAATTGAGTTTCGATACCGGGTAGAGTGGTGGTCTCCTGCATTTTCTCAATTTCGTTAAAAGTTTCAATTAAAGTATCCCCCAGAAAAATTAAACCCTCTTGGGGTCGTTTTTGGGTGAGACGAAAAATCTTTTGTTCCGATTCATCGAAAACATTTTCTAATTCTAGCGTCGTATCCCTAGCTAATTCGATAATTTCTCCCCCAGTGGAAATTAACTGACGACGCATATATTTATCCATCACTAATTCCGCATAGCGATCAATGTTAGCAGCCGAGACAGTGCGCTCAATTAATTGTAACAATCGCGGCATTCCCCCGATTTCTTCCAGCAGATGATTATCCTGTAACCAACTGCTAACCGTCATTAAATCCGTCGGTTTTCCCTTCCCTTGTAAAGCAAGCGCCGCACGATAAATATCTTGATGGGTTTTCACATAGAAAGCTTCTGGAATTAAAAAATCACTGATTCTACCTAACGCTTTTGGATCTAGTAAAATACCACCTAAGATAGATTCTTCCGCTTCAATATTTTGGGGGGGGAGGGATTGATCGCTAATCATTGTCAATGCTGACCGTGCTTTATCATTAAGTAGGGAGGCACAATTATTTGTAGGATGGGTTAGCGGTAGCGTAACCCATGCGGACGTTGGGTTTCATGCTTCAACCCAACCTACGTTCATCTTATATTTAATTCCACCCACCCACTTAATTATAGTCAGTTTTACCCTAATTAAATACAAATGTTCAGGTTAATGATAGGATTCAGTATTCAGGAGACAGTATTCAGTATTCAGGAGATTGTTTTTATTTATTCTCCCCACACCCCACACCCCACACCCCACACCCCACACCCCTTGTAAACAGGATTTAGTATGACTTTAATTGACTCCTCTCCTCTCCTCCCGGCCGTCTATTTTATTGGTGCCGGTCCCGGAGATCCGGAATTATTGACGGTAAAAGCCGATAAAATTCTCCAAAAAGCCGATGTTATCCTCTTTGCTGATTCCCTCGTCCCCAAACAGATTCTTGAGGATAGTCGTAAAGATGCCGAGTTAATTCCCACCAGTAGCATCACCCTAGAGGAAATTATCCCTTTAATGATCGATCGCGTGCGTCGGGGTTTAGCGGTGGTGCGACTGCAATCGGGGGATTTAAGTCTCTATAGTGCCATCCAAGAACAAATTCATCTTTTGACAGCAGCAGATATCCCCTTTCAGCTAATCCCCGGAATTAGTGCCTTTCAAGGATTAGCGGCCAAATTGTCCCTAGAATTAACGATTCCGGAATTAGTCCAGACAATTATTCTAACCCGGGTGGAAGGAAAAGCATCTCCCATGCCAGCAAGTGAAGAATTAGCCTCTTTAGCCGCTCATAAAGCCAGTTTATGCCTATATTTAGCCGCCCGTCATGTTGACAAAGCCCAGGAAAAACTCCTAAAATACTACCAGCCAGAGCAACAGGTGGCCGTTTGTTTCCGTCTCGGTTGGCCTGACGAAAAAATCTGGGTTGTCCCCCTGTCAGAGATGGCCCAACTAACCCATCGGGAAAATTTAACTAGAACTACCCTTTATCTCATTAGTCCCGCTTTAAACCAGATTACAGGAACTCGATCGCAACTTTATCACCCGCAACATTCCCATCTTTTCCGTCCTCATCCCTAGGTATTTTCTGGGAAGTCTATCGAAAGAAACACTAGGTTTCTACCTAAAGTTAGAGTTAAAGAGCGGCGATTTTGTTTAAAATCGCAGTAGGAGGTAGGACAATTTTAAAAGCTTTTAAAATTAGTCTAACAATCCATGCACAGCTGCCCTATATGTTCGGGAATTACCCTTCGTCACCTTGTGGCTAGTCGTGCTTACTGGTATTGTCCTCACTGTCGTCAGGAAGTCCCTAACTTCCTTGATTGCTCCAGTCCAGCCAAGGTAAAGGTAGAGCGAGTTAAAGTGCGAAAAACAGTCTAGATTTTCAAGTTGGTAGATGGCAATAAGATCTGTGGGATGGGTTAATTTTTAACCCATCCCACTTTACCTGTCTAGACATCCCGAGGATTGAGATGGCTCATTTCCCAAGTCACATAGGTACCGATCGGACTCCAAATCAGGTAGGGTAGGAGTAGGATGCCCGCCCAAGAAGAAACAGGGAAAACCAATAGCGCCAGAAGACAACCCAAGAAAAAACCCGTACCTCCGATAATCGTTCCCGCTTTGAGACTGCGTAGTTTACAGGTGACGGGAGTATAGGCAGTAATAGTCAATTCCACCAACAGATAAAAAGCCATCAAAAACCAGCGATTAGCCGGTTGAGCTTCCCAGACTAAATAAGCAGAAATTGCCCCACAAATATAGATAATTGTCCAGATAAGAGGGATTAATCTTTCAAAGGTTAACCAATCGGGACGACGCAATCGCGCAAACCAACGTACATCGCGAGAATTGAGTAATCCCCCAGCTAACGCTACCAAAAATCCCACGACACCGATAAGCAACCAAGAGGGAATCATGATTTTAAGCTATCCTCCGCTAATTTTGGCTTTGTAACCCGATTCAATGAGAATTTGTACAATTTTTTGGCGATGATCTCCTTGGATCTCAATGGTATTTTCTTTCACTGTACCACCCGTTCCGCAAGCGGTTTTTAACTGTTTTAATAATTTCGTCAGAGTTTCGGTTTGGCATTGAAAACCTGTAACTATGGTAACGGTTTTTCCCGCACGACCAGAGCGGGAGGTTTGTACTCGCAAATTCTGCTGATTTGGGGGTAATTCAGGAATGGAACGCTCAAAAGCTTGAGAATTACTTTCATTTCCAAATTCCTGATAGGCAATCCGGTTTTTTTCCTTTGATTTACTCATATAGCAATTATCATACTGGGTTTGGGGGTTGGGGTTTGGGGGTTGGGAAGTGGGGAAGCTGTCTCATCACCCTATCACCCTATCACCCTATCTCCTCCTGACTACTGATAGCTCGTAATTGGTTGGACTGGTAGCGCATTTGATTAAGTTCAGCTGCCGACATTCGATCGAGATGACCTAAAATCATATTAACTCGACCTTGGGATTTTAATTTTTCTCGATGTCGTGCCAAAAAATCCCAGTAAAGAAAGTTAAAAGGACAGGCTAAATCCCCGACTCGTTCATTTTTTTTATACAGACAACCCCGACAATAATCACTCATTTTATCAATATAGTTGGCCGAGGCGGCGTAGGGTTTGGAGGCGAGAATTCCCCCGTCGGCAAATTGTCCCATTCCCAGTACATTAGTCTGCATTACCCAATCGTAGGCATCGATAAAAACACTATGAAACCAGTTTTCAATCTCTTGGGGAGAGCAACCAAAAATTAAGGCAAAATTGCTCAAAATCATTAATCTTTGAATATGATGGGCATAACCAGTATTTTCCACCTGTGATAATACTTGTTTGAGGCAATTCATCTCGGTTTGGTTACTATCCCAAAAGAAAGCCGGTAAGGGTTGTTGATGCTCAAACCAATTATGATTAGCGTAATCTTCTCCCAGATAATGATAAATCCCCTGCATATATTCCCGCCATCCCAACACCTGACGGATAAATCCTTCGATGCTATTTAGGGCTAAATTATCTTTTTTATAGGCAATTTCTGCCCCTTGAATCACTTCCAACGGCGTTAGTAATCCTAGATTCAGATAGGGAGATAATAGGGAATGCCAGAGGGTTTCTTCTCCCGTTACCATCGCATCTTGGTAGGGTCCAAAGTTGGGCAGACAATTAGTAATAAAATGCTCCAAAACCTGTAAAGCTTGTCTGCGGTTTACTGCCCAGGTAAAAGGTTTGATTTTTCCATATTTAGGAATATCTAAAGCTTCCACATCAGCGATAACCTGAAGGGTAATTTCATCGGGTTCAAACCAAAGAGGAGCAGCAGTTTTTAATCCATCCTTGGGCGGTTTACGGTTTTGTTTATCAAAGTTCCATTGTCCTCCTATAGGTTGATTATCCTCGATTAAAATCTGCCACTTTTTGCGACTTTCTCGATAGAAATCCTCTAGTAATAGTCTTTTACGAGATTTAGCCCAATTATTAAAATCTGTCCTTGTCCAGAGAAAGTGATTATTATCAATTATGTTTATAGCACAGTCTAAATTAAGATTTTTGATTAATCTAAGAAAAGGTAAATCATTAGGCATCATAATCTGTAATTCTTTAATACCTAATCGTTTAATCCAAGCAGATAAAATCGGCTTAAAATCTTCAGCAACTTCGTAGGTTACAGACCATCCTAAAGTTTTTAATTCTTCGGCAAAATGACGCATCGCCGACCAAATTAAAACTAATTTTTGCTGATGATAGGGTCTTTGTCGAATATGATTGTGGGATTCAATTAAAATAACCGGCGTTTCCTGTGAATAGGCTTGACGATTAGCTAAGGCCGCTTGTCCTGTCCATAATTGATCCCCTAAAATCCAAATACCAATGGTCATAATTATTTCATTGCCTCGACTATTCCCCCGTATTTTTTAGCCATAATATCCGCCATTTCCCGAGCAGAAAATTTACTGGCTTTATCAATGCTGGGGGTAAATGTACCCGTAGAGGTTAAATAATGGGTAAATACCCCGACTTTTTTGCTAATAATCCACATATTTCTTGAAGTCAAAAATCAAAAAGGGGATGGTAATTATGAATTATGAATTAGGAATTATGAATTAGGAATTGGGGAGATGGGAAAAAAAGCTGTCTCCTGACTCCTGAATACTGACTCCTATCTCCTGACTCCTGATTAGGTTTTTGTCCTGAGACTTTGGGCGCTTAGATAAAGTTGCGTCCATTCTTTGACCACTTGTGTGCGTTTACAGTTTAATTCGCCGGCGATTTCCTCAAGGGTTTTACCCGCTTTTAAGCCATCGATAACGCTTTTACCCCTGGGAGAAAGGCCAGCATAGTAACTTTGCCATTGACTGAGAGTTAAGCCAAAATTATGCTCTTTCGGGCTGATTTGTAACCATTCACTGATTAATTCTGTCCCTTCCTTGAGGGCAAAAACCTTAATCGCATGATAGCCAACTTTTTCCCGGAGACGATAAATCCGTTGAATGGGAATATTCATCTCTTTGGCGATCGCATCTGGGCTTTCGCCCCCTAGATAGAGGTTAAACCAAGTCACCGCCTCCGGACTAACATTTTCCTCTAGATACTTAGCAAAACTCTCTTGAACTTTTGCCCGTTGAATTTGCGCTTCTTGGCAAGTGCGTTCATCTTCGTAGGTAGCGATCGCATTTTGATCCAGTAAACTTAGGCTATTTTCCCCCTCATCGCCACTAATTTCATCGGAGAGAATCCGGATCATTTCTTGCTGCGGCACGTTAGTGATACCGCTTTTCGATTGACGACGGAGATAATTAACAAAACGATAGGCTAACAGGGGTTGATTGCGAATCGGACGCAGGGCGTATTCCTCGAGGGTGGCTAACAGCAGCCGATCGCGAGTAGTTTGATCGGTGGTACAACGAGCGATCCATGCTAACTGGGATTGCAGATAGCGATCGCTATTTAACATTTCTTGAATAATTTCTTGCAAGACATCGGCCACCGCTTGCCGACGATCGCGACTTAAGGAAACCCAAGTGCGAATTTGTTGCCGGAGAGTGACACAAGCGCCGAGACGATCAATCAGGTTACGATAGCCGCGGGTGGGACTAACTTTCAGATAGCGTTGCTGTAAAATTTGCCAAAGATAGACTAATCCTCGTTTAGCGATTTCTAAATCTCTCTGGTCCAAAGTTTCCCAACGTTGGCTATCTTCACCGAGTAACCAATTGATAATGGTATCCCGTTGGCGATCGGTTAAGGAATCCTCTGTTTGCCGGAGGCGATCTTGCCATTGTTGCCTTAACTCGTCGATTCTTGTCGTCATCGAAAAATTGGGTTCCAAACCCCGTCTTTTTAGGACGGCTTTAGTTTGAATATTAGCGCATTTACACGATATATGCTAGAACCTGAGCCATGGAGAAAGCCTATCGCTACCGATTTTACCCAACACCCGACTAGAACGAACTAATCAATTAAGTCTTTTGCCGGATCAGGATTTAGTCGATTTATGCCCCCCGATCAAACCATACCAAGTAACGAAGAGCCACCCTAAAGCAAGCCCTGCAAACCTCGAACTCGGCAATCTAACATCCGAAATGGGATTTCCTCCTTTGGCAACGTTTGGAACTGGATGTGAAGAATAGAATCCTCGGATTAGAGTACAATCATCGCATCGGCTCAAATCGGATCGAGGGAAAGTTCTGATGGTTTGAGTTTCGCCATCATGACAGTCTCTTTCAGCAGCCAACTCGCGAAGTTGCCTGAGAAATGTTCGGCGAGGAATCGGCAAGTGTTATATAAGAAGCGAATTAGAACACAATCTTCGGTGTAAGGACTTGATCGCTTAGGGGGTGATGGAATATTATAAGGATAGGTTTTTTCAGTGAGCCATTCATGCGGATGCGGAGGTTAAGTCCTTAATTTTGATTACGGTTCGACCGAGCGCTCAGTGACGTTCTTCTCGGCGATTTGTGACAAAGGGTATTGTGAACAGTTTCTTGGGTAACTAAGCCATGAAAGCCTTGTCCAGACTCCATTTGAAAAGCTATAGATCACAAGAAACCCAAGAAAGCTAAATTGATTCGCATCTGGCTTAAATATGAAAAAAACACTAAGATTACTGACTATTTTATTCATCTTCATACTGTCGCTAGTTATAACTGCGTACCCTGCTTTTGGACAACTAAAGGAAGGTAATTTAATTTGGACGACGAAAAAAGAAGACATATTTTATATTTTAAGAAGTAATAACACTGAACCATCTATATTTCTTGATATTCCAAAAACATTTAATATTGAGGAGAAATATGAGACAGGAATCAATCTGGTTAGTAGTGGGAAATCTATTTTTTGGCTGGATTATGATTATGAGTTTAAAGCAGAAATGTTGAATCTCGTAACAAAACTTTACATTTAAGAACATGACAACCCCAGAACGCCATTTTTCAGATTGAATAGACAATTTTCCTAAACCAGTGTACATAGCTGATATGTTGACA